>DALYGI010000059.1:0-2360 GCA_031971595.1 Prochlorotrichaceae cyanobacterium CTOTU29312 | reverse complement strand
CACTAGGCCGCTAGGGGGAGACGATCGCTAGGGCAAATTTTTTGGTAATAGCCCCGCAATTGTTGAGTGGCGGCAGACCATCCCCAGCGTTCCGCTTCCTGCCGGGCGGCCCTGCGAATGTTGTCCCGTTCCAGGGGATTGGCCAACAGTCGTTGGGTCGCTTCGATGGCCCCCCGATCGTTTTGGGGGTCAAAGAGAAAGCCATTTTCCCCATCCGTGACAATATCGGGAATGCCCCCCGCATTAGCCGCGATGACCGGACAACCGGCGGCCATGGCTTCTAGGACAACTAACCCTAGGGTTTCTGTCAAAGATGGAAACACAAAGGCATCCGCTGAAGCATAGGCGGCCCCCAGTTCTTCCCCTTGGAGATACCCCACAAAATAGGCGGGCAGATCGGTAAAGAGGGCTTCTAACTCCTCCCGGTAGGGGCCATCTCCCACCAGGGCTAGGCGGGCATTGGGAATCGCTTCCAGAATAGGCTTAATGCGATCGATACCTTTTTCGGCGGATAACCGGCCCACATAGACCAGTAAAGGATCCTCTGGATGCCCTTGGGTGAGGCGTTCCCGCATTGCGACACTGGCTAGGTCGGGATGAAAACTTTCCGTATCTACGCCGCGCTGCCAGAGGGCACAATTTTCGATGCCATGTTCGCTCAGTTCGTCCACCATGGCGGTGGAGGTACATAGATTTAAAAGGGCTTGGTTGTGGGCCATTTTTAACATTTCCCAGAGCACCCCTTCTAACATCCCTAAGCCATAGTGGGCTAGGTACTTGGGTAGGTGGGTATGGTAGGAGGCCACCAGGGGAATGTTTGCGGCTTTGGCAAAGAAAATGCCCCCCAATCCTAAAATAGCCGGGTTCACCACATGAACCAGATCGGGTTGAAAGGCTTCTAACTCTTCCCCAATGGAAGGGCGAGGAAAAGCCATTTTCAGTTCCGGGTAGAGGGGCAGCGGAAACCCAGACACCCCCGCAACCCGTGCGCCTTTGTACTCCGTGAGCCCCCCTTCTGGGCAAAAGACAAGAACCTGATCTCCCTGACGTTGTAAGTGCTCTACTGTGTGTTTGAGGCGGGTTACAATACCATCGACTTTCGGTAAAAACGTTTCCGTAAACAGCGCAATTTTCATATCGTCAGGACTTCGGGCTTAGAAGGATTTAGAAACAGGGTTCTGTCCGTAGCATTGTAGGGCTTTTGGGGAAACGCAGATCCGATCGCTCTGGAAATCTAAAAATCTGCAAATCTAAAAATCTAGAAATTCCGAAATTCTGGCTATGCAATCCTCCCCTTGGCTAAAGGGGGCTCCATGTCCCCCGTGGGGTAGCCGGATCTCCGTTACGGCAGAATTTGGCAAATCGGCGGGCTGAAGGGGCGCAGTCAAAATACGATCGTCAGGACTGGTCAGCAGCAAAATTTTGGGAATAGACCTCAAGCGATCGGGGTTAGAGGTGGTTTGATCTAAGGCTTCCAGGTCTTCTCTGAGGAGCGCCGCCTGGAAACGATCGGGTTTAAGCTGGAAACTGAGGTAATGGGGGGGGATAGGATCCGGCGCAAAGGCTTGGATCATGAAATTCAGCCAAGTTTGGGGGGGGCTCTGGTCAAAAGCTTGCCGCATTCGCTGAAGTTTGCGCTGAGATTTTTCCTGTAGACGCGGTTCCACCCCATGAAACCCTAGAAAACTATTGATCAGAATGAGCACATCAGTCTGGGCTAACACCCCATCCGGGCAAAAGTGCAGACCATAGGAATGGGCAATCACCACCCGACAGCATGGCTCCAAAGCAGAAGGTTTAACCCTAGAAAACTGAACAGACTGGGGCCTGCCAAAGTAGCCCCGATCGAAACTCTTCCAAGGAACAGGGGCAAAGGCGGTTTCATAATCCTGCCAAAAAGCGGCGGTAAATCCCCAACCGTGGTAAGCCAAAATTTCAGTATGGTTCGGACTGATCATTGAAGGGCGGTTAGGCAAATGGGTATGATGGATGCGCTATCTGAGGTTACCCCATGATCCTCTGTATTCGTCACCCCTGCGAACAGGAAAACCCCGATACCTCCGACACCTGCCAGGCGTGCGGGAAACTCCTACGCATTCACAACCAATTTCGCCCCATGAATCATATTGGAGATGGGGGCTTTAGCCGTAGTTTCAGAGCGATCGATGAGGGTAACCCCTCCCGACCCTACTGTTTTATCAAACAACTGCTTTTCCAAAACACCACCCTCAAGCAAGAATCGATTCGTCTCTTTCAACAGGAAGTGATTCAACTGGAACGAATGGGAACAGGGACACATTTCCAAGTTCCTGCCCTAATTTGGCATGGTGAAGAAGATGGCAACTACTACATTGTTGAGG
>DALYGI010000058.1:0-15176 GCA_031971595.1 Prochlorotrichaceae cyanobacterium CTOTU29312 | reverse complement strand
AGTCCCAGTCTAGAGACAGAGTATTTGAATAGTCACAATGACATTGGACAAATAAACTCTGTTTTTCTGCTCAAAGATGTTTCCGCTACAGATTGGGCTTTTCAAGCCTTAAAAAGCCTAGTCGAACAATATAACTGTATTGCAGGTTATCCCGATAGTACGTTTAGGGGAAATCGTACCCTGAGCCGCTATGAATTTGCCGCAGTTTTAGATGCTTGTCTACGCCAAGTTGAGAGTCTCATTGATACTGGTTCTATTCCATCCAAAGAGGATTTAGATGCCTTAGCTAGACTTACCAGTGATTTTGAACAGGAACTCGTTGAAATCAGTAGCCGTTTAGATAGTGTAGACTCAAGAGTCTCCGCCCTGGAAGATAATCAATTTTCTACCACGACCAAACTCAGTGGTTTAGTCTTTTTTAACTTAACCCATGCCCTAGCCGGGGGAAATGTTAAGGTGGAGACGGGAGATTTAAATACCCGTTTAGAACTCAGAAGTGCAGGCCGAGACGCTGCGGGCAATCCATTAGTCAGCACGGAAACAGATGATCCGGGTACAACTTTTAGTAACTTGATTTGGCTGACTCTCAATACTTCCTTTAGTGGCAAGGATAGTTTAGTAACCCAACTAGCAGTAGGTAATGGAACTTCTCCTGCCAATGCCTTTGCTTCCGCTGGCTTGTTTAATACCTTTGGTGTTCCATTCATGGATCAAACCGCTGGAACGGTCGGTACGGATGTTATTATTCGGGAACTCTTTTATAATTTTCCCGTGAACGATCGTTTGCAATTAGTGGTTGGGCCAAGGGTCAATTGGTATCGCTACTTTGATGGCAATGCCTATACTTTTTTTCTCAATGGTACCGGCAGTTTTAACTCCATTGGTAGTACCTTATCTAACAGTTTAGATCGAGGTGCAGGAGTTGTTGGTCTTTGGGAAATTAACAAAAAGCTACAACTCAATTTTGGTTATCTTGGGGAAAGCACAGAGTTTCTGCCCAGCGGATTATTTAACACGGCAAACAATCCACAAGATGGTCTATTTGGAGGAACCAACACTAGCACCGTCGAGTTAACCTATTCTCCCACCCAAACCTTTAATGCCCGATTTTTATACAACTATTCCCATCTCAATGCCCTGTTTGGAACCATTGGTGGGGCGATGGGAGAACCCATTTATGGGATTGCTGATGATGGAGTAACTGGAGGGGGATTAAATGACTCTTGGGCACGGGTATCAACTTAAGGCGAAAACTCCTATACAGAGGCGATCCCAGCCCGCAAGGGTTTCAGCCGATCTACCAGTCCATTTTATTCCGCCTTACGTTGGTAGCCTTGGGCACACACATTTGGTGTAAACTTTGACTGGGCTGTTAATGAGAAAATGGGCGTTTTTGGGCGGTATACCTATGCAAGTACCAATCTCGAACCCATTAATCAAAAGATTAATGCCCAATCTATTCAAGCTGGATTAGCATTTAATGATGTGGGGACAGAAGGAGCAAAGGCAACTTTTTCTTTCTTGGTGCCCTTTGATGTTTTAGATGGGCGACAATACCTCGCTGCGGGTGGTGGGAATGGCGGTACCCAGTATGAGTTGGAGGCTAGTTATTTCTATCCCCTGAGTGATAATTTGGCTGTGGTTCCTTCCCTCTATACGATCGTTAACCCTAATAATTTTGATACCAACCCTGCCATTTACGTCTTTAATCTAAGAACCCAATTTAGTTTTTAGGTTGAAAAGAGTAGTTCTATCTTTTTTAGGACAACTCTCTATCTTATAGACATCTGTAAGATGTTGTACTTTAAGCCAGGAGCTTGAACAATGAATCGCAAACCTTTCCATCTCTCCCGTCGTCAAATTATCCGAGGAATACTAGGAACTGCGGCCTTTGGAGTAACCGCAAAACTAGGAACAGCCTGTAGTTCTACTCCTGAAAATACAACGGGATCTGCACCTTCTACGTCCGAAACAACATCCAGTAATACCCCACTCATTATAGGCTTTATTTATGTAGGTGCTAAAGATGATTTTGGCTATAATCAAGCCCATGCAGAAGGAGCAGCAGGCATCGCTAAAATTCCAGGGGTTAAAATTGTAGAGCAGGCCAATGTACCGGAAACCAATGAGGTACAGGAAGCCATGCGGAGCATGATTGAACAAGACGGAGCGACCGTTATTTTCCCTACTTCCTTTGGGTATTTTGATCCCCATGTCTTAAAAATGGCAGAAGAATTTCCTGATGTACAATTTCTGCATGCGGGAGGATTATACCAAGAAGGAGTGCATCCCAAAAATGTAGGTAGCTATTTTGGCTATATTGACGAAGCTCAATATGTTGCAGGAATTGTCGCAGCCCATACCTCTAAAACCGGAAAATTAGGATTTATTGCTGCAAAACCTATTCCCCAAGTTCTGCGTAATATCAATAGTTTTGCGATTGGGGCTAGAACGATTAAATCTGACATCACTACCCAAGTAATTTTTACCGGAGATTGGGCAGAGCCAGTTAAAGAAGCAGAATCTGCGAATAGCATGGCAGATCAAGGAATCGATGTTTTAACCTGTCATGTGGATAGTCCCAAAGTTATCGTTGAAACTGCTGAAAAACGGGGTATTTTTTGCTCCGGCTATCATGCTAGTCAAGCTTCATTAGCTCCAAAAGGATTTTTAACGGGGGCGGAATGGGATTGGACTACCATTTACACCAAGTATGTTCAGATGCTTCAGGAAGGAAAAACCTTAAAAGAGGGTACCATTCCCCATTTAGTGAGAGGTGGGTTTAAGGAAGGTTTCTTAAAATTAACCCCCTATGGTGCGGCGGTGAGCGAAGCGGCCAAAACTGATGCGGAAGCGGCTAAAGCGAAGTTTATGGAAGGCACAATGGTGATTTATAAGGGAGGACTTAAGGATAATAAAGGGCAAGTGATTATCCCAGAGGGTAAAGATTTGGTTCAAACTGCCATTGAGTTAGAGCAAATGAATTGGCTTGTGGAGGGAGTCATTGGCAGCGTAGGTACTTAGGACTAAACAGTGTGCTGAACGTAGACATTTCTATTTTCAGCATTCTGTTTTCAGTATCTAAATCAAAGAGAATTATCAGGCAAGTTTATGATCTTAAATAACCGTCGATTAAAAGTTTTAGAGGGAATTTGCCTTCCTTTGGGGGCGGTTTTAGCCTCCCTGATTTTATTTGGGTTGTTCTGTACGATCGCTGGGGCTAATCCTTTTGCGGTTTACGGATCAATTTACAAAGCAGCCTTCGGATCTTGGAGTGCATTTCAAAATACCTTGCTGCGGGCTTCGCCGTTGATGTTAAGTGCCCTCTGTACCGCCTTACCCGCTCGGTTAGGCTTGGTGATTATTGGCAACGAAGGAGCATTAGTGATGGGTGGTTTAGGGGCTACCGTAATAGGGCTTGCCCTGGGTACTGCATCCCCAACGATCGTCCAAATTGGGATGGCCTTAGCGGGAATGGTGGCCGGTGGACTGTGGATTACTATAGTGGGAGCATTGAAGCATTATCGCTCTGTCAATGAAACCATTAGTAGTCTGTTAATGAATTACATTGCGATCGCCATTTTGAATCATTTAGTCAATGGCCCCATGAAGGATCCCAGTTCTTTAAATAAGCCTTCTACCTTTCCCATTGCAGAAATCAATATGCTGGGTACATTGCCAGGAACGCGGGTTCACTATGGCTTACTTTACGGATTAATTGCCTGTGGAGTTGCGTACTTTTTAATTCAGCGTACTACCTTTGGATTTGCGGCCCGTACCGCAGGCGGTAATATTCGCGCCGCCTTAATTGCCGGACTTCCAGTGGGCAAACTGACCCTAGCTATTTGTTTTTTAGCGGGTTCCTGTGCCGGTTTAGCGGGGATGGTCGAAGTTGCGGCTGTTCATGGACGTGCCAACGAATCATTGAATTCTAACTATGGCTATGGCGGAATCCTCGTTGCTTTTATTGCCCGTCATAACCCCCTTGCCGCCACATTGGTTTCAATTTTACTAGGAGGAATTCTGACCAGTGGTGGTATTTTACAACGAGTCCATAACTTGCCGGATGCGACGGTTTTAGTTTTTCAAGGTTTAGTTTTTCTTGTGGTGTTATACAGTGAATCACTGTATGGTAAGTTTTCACTTTTCCAAGAACAAGAGGAGGAAAATACGAACAAATTGGCAACAGTTTAATGAAAAAATTAGGTATAAATCCAGATTAGTCTATCAAACATAAAAAGGAGCAAAAATGACAACAGAAGCGATCGGCTGGTGGGGGGTTCCCTTGGGTATTATTGCTGGAACGTTGAGGGGAAGTGCGCCTTTTCTTTTTGTGAGTTTAGGAGAATGTTTAACGGAAAAAAGTGGTAAAATTAATCTTGGACTAGAGGGCACACTTCTAACCGGAGCCATGAGTGCCTATGCTATTTCTTATCTCACCGGATCTCCTTGGTTAGGGGTATTAGTGGCCGGTATGGCAGGTATGTTTTTAGGAGCGATTCATGGTTGGCTTTGTCAACAACCCAAAGTCAATGATATTGCCGTAGGCATTGCCATGATTATTTTTGGGACTGGGATGGCCTTCTTTTTAGGTAAGCCCTTTATTAAGCCCGCTGCCCCCCATTTACCCGCTATCGAGTTAGGGAATTGGAGTGATATTCCCCAAATTCAATCTGCCCTCAAAATCTGTCCTTTATTTTTCATGGGAGTAGCGATCGCCCCTTTGATGCACTGGTTTTTCCGATCGACTCGGTGGGGGCTACTCATTCGAGCGGTTGGAGATAGTCCAGATGCTTCCCTAGCCATGGGTTTTTCTATCTTTAAGATTCGCATGATTAGCATTATTATTGGTAGCTTTCTGGCTGGCATTGGCGGTGCCTATCTTTCTCTTTTTTACCCTGGTAGTTGGACAGAAGGAATCTCCAGTGGTCAGGGTCTAATGGCGGTTGCATTAGTTATTTTTGCTCGATGGAATCCCATCCAATGTCTATATGCTTCCCTCTTATTTGGTGGAGCACAGGCTATTGGCCCTGCCTTACAGGCGGCGGGAATCGATTCCTATTATTATCTTTGGAATGCTTCGCCCTACATTTTAACGCTGATCATCATGATTATTACCTGTTCTCCCCAGAAAACCTTATCGGGTGTTCCCGGTGCTTTAGGTAAGGAATCTTAGGACATTCTAAAATTTCCAACCTTATTCACTGGTCAGGCTTAGTTTTTGCTTTAGCAGTTTTCTACTGCCTAGTTTTGATTTCCTAATTTTCATCTTTTGATTTTCATCCCTGAACCTATATGACTGATACCTTAAAGCTAGCCGTAAATGGTGGATTAATGAGAGGTTTTCCTGATAACGTCAATCTGTTAGAGGTTAACGCAACTTTTATTACGGAAGCGGAGACTAAACCGATTTATCGTTTATTTTCCATCAACGATCGTCACCCAGCCATGTTACGGGTACAGACGGGAGGACGATCGATCGCTGTGGAAATTTGGGCTGTTCCCTTAGCCGGATTAGGTATCGTTTTAACCAAAGAGCCGCCAGGGTTATGTATTGGTAAAGTCCAACTGTCTGACGGTGAAGAAGTTTTAGGAGTTTTGGGTGAATTAATATGCTGCGAACAAGGTAAAGAGATTACCGAATATGGCGGCTGGCGTAATTATCTGAAAACACTCTCCTAAGCCCATTTTATTATTTCTTAAAATCTATCCAGAGGTAATTCAAATGACTTATTTTGTAGAAGCAGAGCCCTATCCCTATCCCTATAATGGTGATCTTCATCCTCACAATACCGTTTTAATCATTATTGATATGCAAACTGATTTTTGTGGGATTGGTGGTTATGTGGATAAAATGGGTTACGATTTATCCTTAACCCGTGCTCCGATCGAACCGATTAAACAACTTCTGACCGTGATGAGAAGTAAGGGTTTTTCCATTATTCATACCCGTGAAGGACACCGCCCAGACTTAGCGGATTTACCAGAGAATAAACAATGGCGCAGTCGTCGAATTGGAGCCGGGATTGGGGATGCGGGCCCCTGTGGCAAAATTTTAGTCCGGGGGGAGGCAGGGTGGGAAATTATTCCCGATCTTGCCCCCTTACCGGGAGAAAGCATCATTGACAAGCCGGGAAAAGGGTCTTTTTATGCCACAGATTTAGATCTGATTCTCAAGTCTAAAGGCATTCAAAACATTATTTTAACGGGCATCACAACAGATGTTTGTGTTCATACCACTATGAGAGATGCAAACGATCGGGGTTATGAATGTTTATTACTTTCCGATTGTACCGGCGCGACAGACTACGGTAATCATTTAGCCGCCTTGAAGATGATTAAAATGCAGGGGGGAGTCTTCGGTGCGGTGGCGAAATCGAGTGCATTGATCAAAACCTTAGAAGCAAACTTTAGCAATCTGGAATAGGGAGAGCCTACAATGACAGCAACAGTTGAAACTCCAGTCCTCAAATTAGTGGACAAGCCAGCGGATCTTCAGGTCGTCAAGATGTCCAAGCATTTTGATCATTTGATTGCGCTGGATAATGTTTCATTGCATCTTAAACCAGGCACTTTTCATGCTTTGCTAGGTGAAAATGGGGCGGGCAAAAGTACCTTAGTCAAGTGCATGATGGGGTTTTATCACCCGACCCACGGTGAAATTTTAATTGATAATCAATTCCGATCGATTCAGAGCCCTAAGGATGCCCATCATTACGGCATTGGCATGGTTTATCAGCATTTTACCTCAGTCCCCTCCATGACCGTTGCGGAAAACTTAGTTCTATCCCGCTTTGATAGTCCTAACCTTATTCATTGGAAACAGGAACTCAAAGATTTAAGTGAGTTCATGGAAGCAGCCCCTTTTCATGTTCCCTTAGAGGTACCCATCGCTGAATTAGCTGCGGGACAGAAACAAAAACTGGAAATTCTGAAACAACTTTATCTGAAAAGTCGCATCTTAATTTTAGACGAACCCACCTCTGTTCTTACTCCTCAAGAAGCGGATGAAGTTTTAGGGCTCCTGAGAAAGGAAGTCACGGAGGGACATTTAACGGTTTTAATGATTAGTCATAAGTTCAGAGAAGTGATGACCTTTGCTGATGAAATTACTGTACTCCGCAAAGGAAAATTTGCCGGTCATGGCTTGGTCAAAGATTTAAGTATTTCTGAGATGAGTCAGATGATGATGGGGGAACAAAAAGAAGCGGAGCAGCTAGAAAAAACCTATCATGAAGATTGGGGGCCAGTTTTAGAAGTTAAGGATCTCCATGCCAACAAAGATAATGGACTGCAAGCCATTGAGCAGATTAATTTAACCGTACATAAAGGTGAAATTGTCGGGATTGCGGGGGTGAGTGGCAATGGTCAACGGGAACTTGTGGAAGTTTTAGCCGGGCAACGCCTAGCGACCCACGGCCATGTGTGGATTAATGGTGAACGCTATCGAGCAACCCGTTCAGAAATGTTCCGTCATAAGGTCTTTGCGTTGCCCGAAGAACCGCTCCGTAATGCCTGTGTGCCCCACATGAGCGTGGCGGAAAATATGGCCCTTCGTACTTTCGATCGTCCCCCCCAATCGAAGGGTGGCTGGTTACTCATTTTAAAAGCTATTCAAGAGGCGGCAAAGGTCTTAATTAATACCTTTTCTGTAAAAACTCCCTCACCAGACACTCCCATTAGTCATCTCTCTGGAGGCAATGTTCAAAGGGCGGTTTTAGGCAGAGAATTATCCTCAGAATCCATTAATTTATTGATTGCGGCTAACCCATGTTTTGGTTTGGATTTTGCAGCGGTTGACTTTATTCATAATCAAATTGTAGCCGCCCGCAATCGAGGGGTAGCGGTTCTCTTAGTGAGTGAAGATTTGGATGAACTCTTAAAATTATCCGATCGAATCTTAGTCATGAGCGAGGGTAAGCTTGTGTATGAAAGCACGATCGCTGAGGTGAATATAGTAGAACTAGGTCAACGGATGGCTGGGCATTAATCATAGATATTTCAGGTATTTTAGGTATTTCAGATGGTTTTAATTGCGGCTCAACCCTACGATTATGAATTTCCGACTCTTCAGAATATTGCCCTGGTGATTATTGATATGCAGCGGGATTTTTTGGAACCGGGCGGTTTTGGAGATGCCTTAGGCAATGATGTTCGTCAGCTACAAGGCATTGTCCCTACGATTCAACAATTATTAGGGGCGTTTCGTCAACACAATTTACCCATTTTTCACACGATCGAAGGACACAGACCAGACCTTTCAGACTGCCCCCCTTCTAAACTAAGTCGAGGCAAAGGGACTCTCAAAATTGGCGATCCTGGTCCTATGGGACGCATTTTAATTTTAGGAGAACCCGGTAACCAGATTATTCCAGAATTACAACCCTTAGACACTGAAATAGTAATCACTAAACCAGGAAAGGGGGCATTCTATGGAACAAATTTCGATTCCCTGTTACGCCAACAAAGCATTACCCATCTGGTGATTACGGGAGTCACAACGGAGGTCTGTGTACAAACCACTATGCGGGAAGCCAACGATCGGGGTTATGAATGTTTATTAGTGGAAGATGGTACTGCTAGTTATTTCCCTGAATTCAAGCAGTCCACCCTGTCTATGGTCAGTGCCCAAGGGGGTATCGTGGGGTGGACAACGCCTGCTAAGGAGATTCTACGCGCCCTGCTTGTTGCATAGTGTTGTTAGATAGTGTGGGGAGGTTTCTTCAATTTTTCTTAAAATTTCGATCGTTTCTTCACCGTTAGGACTAGAAGTGAGTCAGTGACTTTTACTGAGAATAAGTTATTCTTTCAGACGATCGCTTCTCGGATTATTTTAGGGTTGTTTTATGAAGATGCCCCCTCGTCCCATTGCTTCCTATTACGCGGGTGAGCCGCAATCGGAGAGTTTTACGGAGGGATGGGAACGATCGACACTTGTTTATTTTGTTGGGCATTTTCCCACTGTTCCAATAATCTTGGAGACGATCGAGAAGAATAACAATCCACTAAGCAAGCAGGCTTCGTTAGGGGATCGCTTTTGCAATTTGTCACGATCGCTTTCATCCCAACAAACAAAAACGATCGCTCTTAGGATCAGAACCCAGAATGATCGCTATCTACCCAATTCTGAACCGGTTAGCGTAACGCACGGATTGATTGAAAATCATTAATGAGTTATAGGTGCATACATTTCATTAACGCACCCTACAAGAGCAGCGATCGCACTACATGAATATGAGCGGGTTCACCTCGATCGCTTTTTGCCAAAAAGTACTAAGGGATCGATTTAATATTCAAGTTAGCACCAGAGAGAATCTGTTGATATAAATATTCCTCTAGATCTTTATCAACTTTTAGAGCATAACGTAATTCTCTCTCTTTGATGTGGGGGAACCAAGATGATCCAAAGCGTTTTCTGAGACTACCACCAACCTGAGCACCACGATGAATTTTATGTTGAGCATAGAGCGCAGTGATAAACGCTGTAACTCTCACTAATTCTTCTTCTTCTGTACGGATACATGAGGTAATAGCAGTTTCTATCGCTTCTTCACAAGACTGCAAGTTAATCTGTCCTGTCGTAACTTGAAAAAAATCAAACAGGTCTTTTAATATATTTTGGGCAAAACTAAATGCAGCTTTTTGAACTTTTGTATCCTTTGCAAGTTTGCCCAGAACCGTTATGGCAATAGGAATAAGCTTTTTAGCAATTGTACTTTGAATACTCATAGCAAAAAGTTATAGAATTGTGATGTGTTCCAATGCCTTGAAATTGTAACAACACGACCGATCAGAAAGAGAAAACTTCAGGATTTTTTCAGATTAAGATGTTGGATCCCAAGAAGCATCAGGATCTTGGGATCCAGGATGCTATTTTTGGGGACATACCGATCGCTAACGTACCTACAAGCCAAGCATCGTATTAACGAGAGAAAGGGCTTTTGGAACCACATTTTTTGCTAATTCCCCCATGGCTGTTTTGGTCAATTCCGTGGATCCCAACTCGGCTACATTGGCTCCCCAGTCCAAAAGCTTCTGGTAAAATTTTCGGTCTTGTTTAGCCTTTTCCGCTAAATTCTGAGCAAACTGTTCCTCGTTTTGGGAGTTACCCTGAGCTACAAACGCCTCCCATAAAATTTGGATTTCCTCGAATGCTTCACTCAAGCTTTGCTGTTGTTGCTGATTTTGAATACTAATCTTCTGATCACGAAACTTGACATCACCGACATTAGCCTGGTTAACCGTACCGTAAAAATTGATCGATTTTCCTTGTGTTTCTGCTGCCACTTTCTGTGCCTCCGCTAAAATTTCAACAGTTTTTTGTAGACTAAGGGCTTCTTGGCGTTTTGTATTTAGCTCCTCTCGATAAAAGCTAAGTTGATCCCCCTGTAATTGAAAAAGTTCCTGGTATTTAGCTTCAAGCAGAGCTAGTTTTTCCTCATACAATGCTTTGGCAGAGGTCTCGATTGCGATGGGATCTGCACCTAACTTGGTTCCCAGAGAAATAACAAATGCTTGATCTTTACGATTGATGCCTTGAATGGTTATGTCATCATCTTGATACTGCCTTCTCAGTTCCTGAAATAACTGAACAAATGCCTGCCAGTCAATACCCTCTACGAAAACTAGATCGATCGTTTTTTGTTGCTGTTTGATTAATGCTTCAAACTCTCTCAGATCAAAAAATAAATTTGAATTTCGAGGGCGACGCTCATCAAAATCTCCTAAAAGTTTATCACACAAATAAATATAATCACAGTAAATATCTTGAAAATAAGTTTGACTATTAAGATGCAAATCTTGTATACAACTACCAGTTAAGTAAACATTAACAAATCTTGTATTGATTAAAATTGCCATTTTTAAGCTGGAATTTGTGAGATTTGCCTGGAAGAGATCAGCATTGCTAAGATTTGCGCCTATTAGAAAAGAACTCATTAAATTGGTATAATGAAGTTTAGCCTTGCTGAGATCAGTATTACGGAGATCAGCACCTCGGAGATTTGCACCTGTAAGATTGGCCTCATAGAGATCAGCACCTCGGAGTTTGGCTCCGATTAAATTAGCGTCATGGAGTTCAACTCCGCGAAGTTTCGCATTACTAAGGTTAGCATTATGAAAATCTGCACCACGAAGATTTGCACCGACAAGATTGACATTACAGAGGTCATAGCACAGACTCGCACTACTAAGATCAGGCCTGACTTGCAAATTCTCTTCTCGCCATCGGTTCCAAACTTCAACACCCTGTTTTAGGCACTCAATATGTGTAGGATCTGCCATACTTTAAGTTCATCTCCTCATCTATACTTTATTTCATTATCTATGCTACTTATTGGCATTGTCCTGTATTTAAAAGATTACTTGCATCAGTACGGGCTTGTTTAGCATTTTCAAGATTAGGATCAATTGCTAAAACTCGATTAAAATCCTGAATCGCAAGTTGACATTCACCAAGATTCAAATAAGTTTGACCACGATTATTATATGCACTGGCGAGATTAGGATTAATTTCAATAGCTCGGTTATAATCTATTAGTGCTTGTCTGTATTCTCCTAAACTGGAGTAAACGCTACCACGATTGTCATAATACATTGCATTATCCGGTGAGATTTGAATAGCCTGGTTCAAATTTATAATAGCTTGCTGGTACTCTCCTAACTGAAAGTAAGCGCTGCTAAGATTTCCATAAGCATTTGAATTATTGGGATCAAGTTGAATGACTCGTTCATAATCAGATATCGATTTATGATATTCTCCTAAATTCAAGTACAGAAGTCCACGATCGTAATAAAAATTCGGATCACTTGGATTTATTTGAATAGCCTTATCATAGTCGTAAATAGAGCTTTGATAATCACCTAATTTGAAATATGCAAATCCTCTCTTATAATAATATTCTGCACTAGGATCAAGCTGAATAGACTGATCAAAATCAGCAATTGCTAGACGATAGTTTTCTAAGTTGTTGTATATTACACCACGAACAAAATAAGCCCCTTTTTGATTTGGATTTAATAGAATATGTTGACTCAAATCAGCAATTGCTTCATCGTATTTTCCCAAAGAATAGTAAGCAGAACCACGAAGAAAAAAATTCATAGAAGTATCATCAATCTGATTGTCTAGATTCAATTGAATAGCTTTATCAAAATCAGCAATTGCTTCATCATACTTCTCTAAAGAGTAATAAAGACTACCACGCAAGGTATATGAAAAATAAGCGATTTCTTCTGTAGGATTAAGTCTAAGTACTTGGTCATAATCAGCAATAGATCTTTGATACTCTCCTAGCCTAAAGTAAACATTTCCTCGCTTGAAGTATGCTGTTACAAGTTCAGGATCGAGTTGAATCGCTCGATCATAATCAGCAAGCGCTTTTTGGTTTTCTCCTAGATTAAGGTAAGCATCTCCACGCTGTTTATAGGCTTCTGCATCATTAGGATTTAGTTGAATAGTGCGATCATAATCTTCAATAGATTGTATCTGTTCTTCTGAATCATTTCCCTCTGATTGAGCGATCGTGCCAGAATCAGTTTCTTCTGGGAATGCAAAAGAAGCTGATGTCGCTGATGCCACCCAGACAAGACTGATTAATGTTCCTAGCAAAGTTAAGCTGAGTGAGTTAAACGATTTGAGGTAAGTAGACATATGGAATAACCTTTGAGTAGTAGGCTTGGGATTCATGAATAGACTGAAGACTGAAGACTGAAGTATTGGAATTAATCTTCTAATTTTGCTCGTTTCCATAGTTCTTGTATTACATACTCACTATCTATATTATAAAAAAAATCTCCCCTACCAAATTCTCCAGAATTATATATTTCTTTTCTTAACGGATCTTCCTTCTCTAGAGGAAAGGCATATTCATCGCTAAGAAAAAACTCATAAATCCCTTTTTGACATTTTTTAATATATAATTCGCTTGAAGTATTTGTTTCCTCACATTCCCAGATTCTATATGCAATAGCGTGAAGACTAGCGGATCTAACTAATACTAATGAGCTTTCTAACTGTTCTAAATCCACAGACTGATCTAGAGGAATCTGTTCTAATTTCATGCGTGCTACCTCTAAAAGATTATCATATTCAGTGATAGTAAGTCCTCTTTTAATGCTATTCTCTATATCTTGCATAGCTTCAAATGCTTCTAGATACTCCAAATTTAAGTGTATTTGTTGATGTTCTAATTTAGATCTACTGCACCAAGAAAATAGCAGTAAAAGGCTAAAAAAAGTTCCTATCAAAGAGGTTATACGTTTATGTTCGCGGAAAAATTGAAATGTAGTTTTTCTGGAAAAATTAACAGTATTTTTTGTTTCCACCTTGCTAAAGATAATAAGTTCATTCCATACTTCTTGCTGATTCGTAGTAATGCCAATAATTTTGACAGTATCAAAAACTGAACTATTTAATAAATTGAGTTGTCTTTTTACGGCTAAAATAACCCTTTGCTGATCCGGTTCTTGTTCAGACTCAACCGTAATAAAGAGTTCTTTATTCTGTAAACGAACGAGCGTTTTAGCATTACGATGGATCAGAGCTACATCCAATAATTGCTTGATAGCTTGAACATCTCCCAGCTTCGCTCGTTCTTTTAATCCTAAATTTATAGACATGATCTATTCTCCAAAAGGTAATTAGTGTATTCGATCGTGCATTGATCCAAATTTTGATAAGAATCCTGGAATCCAAAAGGCTATTTTTACGCAGTGACGATCCTCCTAAGTTACGACTGACATCATTTCATCTATATCTGAAGCTTCAAAGTTGAGAGCTTTGCCAACCTGTTTGATATACATTTTCTCGGTGATGTGAAATTCACCGTCACGCTTTGCAACGGCAATTAAATCAACCATAAGCCCAATAGCTTCATCGGGTTCTGCTGCTAAGACTTGAAAATCTACGGGAAGTTTAGCTTTCGATTTTAGCCCTTCTCTAATCTGTGTTATTTCATCTTTAGATAGAGATATAGCTTGTATAATATTTTTCAAGAATTCTTTTTCTTTTTCTTCAATAACTCCATCAACTTTGATTAAGTTAACGAGAATCTTAATTCGCAAAAACTCAAGTCGTTCAGTCGCTTTTTGTGGTAATGATAATGACTGTTTAAGTAATCTCAGTTCTTCATCTGTATCCATACCTTTATCTTGAGTGTATTTCTGACTTTCATCGGACAGAATATCTGGATTGATCTGAAATCGTAATAGCCGCAATTCTTCATCTACATCAATATTCTTTTCTTTGTTTATATCCTTGGTGCAACTGTATTCCTGAATATCAGCATCTAGTTCTAATTGATCAAAGCTATTAACTCGATAATTTAGCTCCTCTGGATCACTTTCCACGATAATGTCTTTATCAAAAAATTCCTTTGCTTTTTTTCCTATTTGCCCCGTCATGTAATGAGACCATGCAGCAATAGCAACTGCCCCAACTCCAGGCAACCATTTACCGATCGCAGACTTTAAAGCTTGTTGAGTTACACGTCCAGAAAGCTGTGCGACGACTTTCTGAAAAACTCTTAAACTCGCACGTTTTACAAGAACAGTGCTACCTTGCATAACAAATAGGACACCTGCACCCGTGCCTACCCCGCTGATAACAACCCCTAACAAGACTTCCTTGGTGATATTAGCTTCCTTCCCATAAGACGCTCCAATGTCATAAACCATTTGGATCTGACTGTGCATGACTTTTACAATCTCAGGTACAACTGCAAGCATTCCAAAGGGGCCAGGAATCAAACTTACAGTACCGGAGAGAAGAGCATTATTTCTAGAGTATCTAGCAATAATAGAGTCTGCATCCTCTTGTGAAAGATCAGGATTTGTATAGTGAGTATATTGGCGCTCTTTCCTGACCTCCTCAAATAATCCAGCCATTTGCTCTGCAAGCTGTTGTTGGATCTGTTCTCCTAAATTTTGAGTTTGCACATGAACTCCTTCTCTCGTATAGAGAGCATCGATCGTGGAGACGATGGAGAAGATCGCCAACCAGACAACCAACAAAGCGATCGATCCTCACCATAGGATCCTGGACAGTCTTGAGCATCGTCTAGATCCTGGATTTCACAGAATCTTATATAGGTATACAACACTTGCCCACCTCATGACGCACAACATCACCATTTTAAGCATTGAATTTCTCCCATATTTTTTCTTGACTACTATAG
>DALYGI010000057.1:13359-15281 GCA_031971595.1 Prochlorotrichaceae cyanobacterium CTOTU29312 | reverse complement strand
AATCAGGATTATGAATCAATCTATTACCTGCAAGGTGTAAAAAGGGGAGCAGAGGAACACTTAGGAATTGCTAACAATTCATCCAAAAGAATACCGACATTCAATCCGTTTTTTAGTCCCTCCCTAGATAATTGCAGCGCTGTTGAACCTCTATTCTGCTGTCCCCAGGTTGTACCTCTTACACCTTCAACTTCATTCCCTAATCCATTATTGACATTTGAAATAAAGGTCTGAGGAGATCCACCTCCGACTATCGTGACTAGAAGATTATTTTCATCACAGTTTATTGCAACATCTTGGGGTTCATTAGGGGAGGCACAAACAACGGGTAGTCCATTCATTTTCCCTTCAACCATATATTTTAGAATTCCTCGTTGATTAGTTCTATTGAACCTTCGAGCTACTTCTTCACACCTTTGTTGAGGAGCCCAGTTCCGAATACCTCTGATTTCCCATGTAATCATAACAACCGATTCATTATCTGGAAATTGAGCGATCGTGGCAGGAATTCCACTCCGTGGATCCCTGCCACATACGAAGTTAACATCCGAAGCACTGGCATTTTGTTGAATCGACATCAATGCAAGCGGTGTAAACAATAATACACCCAAGAAACTCCGAACTTTGCTAGTTACGTTGCCACTTTTACAGGTCATAAGACTTACTCCTTAACCCAAACGGTCATGCCAAGATAAACCTGCTGGAACAGCATTAATATATCACGATTATGCATTCTGACGCAACCATGTGAAACAGCCTGACCAATCAGGTGAGGTGCAGGGGTTCCGTGAAAACCTATCTGGTTGTTCCCACTTTGCCAAAATCCTATCCACGCTTCTCCTAGGGGATTATCTCTGCCAGGCGCAATCACTTCGCCAGTCCAGGGATTTTGCCAAGACGGATGACGTTCCATGTTAAGAATTATGAATTCACCTTGGGGTGTTTCCCAGCCTTCTCTTCCGATCGCTACAGGATAGCTACTTTTTTCTTGTCCATGCCTGTAAAGGTATACACGACGATCGCTTAGGTCTAGAATTAGATAGTCTAGTAGGTCTGAGTTGTTAGTAGATGAATTATTTATATCATTAAATTCTATATCATTAAATTCTTCTAGTAATCTAAATTCATCTATCCATGTTTCAGGATCGCTCATAGTATATCGAGTCTTATATCCTCGATTCTCAAACTGATCTATCCATGATGTCGATTTGAATTTATCTAAATTCTGGGCATAAGAGGGTATAGGATTAAAATATAGAAAAGAAATCAAGATAAAACCCAGTTTTGAAAATGTAAGAAATGTAAAACAAGTTTTTCTTTTCCGATGAGAATCATTCATGACTAAAGCTTCCCTATTCATTTTCATAACGGCAGGGTTCTAAAATTCTGCTTTTATTGCAAGTTTCCGTCGGGCTAGATTCAGGTTCTGGAATTGGGATAAGTTTTGAGAATAAAAATAAATAGGTTAAGAAGAATAAATAGGTTAAGAAGACACTTAACAAAACAGATAATATTATTATCTTAAACTTTCCCTTAATAGGAATAGGAATTCCAATACCTAATCCACCAGGTAAGGAAATTGAAACTGTAATATCACAATTTGTCTTTTCATTATTAGTTTTATTTGTTTTTTTAATCATAATCAAGTCCTGTCAATGATTTAAATGTACAGCAGTCCTAAATGACTCGTAACTTTTGAATTTACGGTAATGTTCTCATTTCGCTCTAAGGTTGCCTGTGAAAAAAGTCGCTGTTTTCTGATCAGGCTTAGGAAATTTTCGGATGGGAAGAAAGTAGATGGCATTATTGATTAGGATCGCAAGGTTCAAAAATTTGGCTTTTACTACAGGGAGGAAGATCTGGAATTAGTGTAGGCTCTTGGGTTGGAATTGGCGTAGGCTCTTGGGTTGGAATCAGTGTAG
>DALYGI010000057.1:0-13259 GCA_031971595.1 Prochlorotrichaceae cyanobacterium CTOTU29312 | reverse complement strand
GCTCTTGGGTTGGAATCGGTGTAGGCTCTTGGGTTGGAATCGGTGTAGGCTCTTGGGTTGGAATCGGTGTAGGCTCTTGAGTTGGAATTGGTGTTGGCTCTGGTATTGGAACAAACGTTGAAAACCACCAAGTTACCAAACCAACCAACGCAGCGATCGGAAATATTAGTATGATAAGAAGAAACCTTTTCCGAAATTCATTAGTTTCTTCCGAACTGAAAAATAGGACTTTAAGCCGAGGGAATTCAATAACATGAAACCAAACTTTTTTGCGGTCATTTTTTCTTTCGTCTCCATGTTCTATGCGAGTTCCAACTTGTTCTGGCTTAGGTGAGCCACTATCGCTATCTGTTTTCTGATCAACTACTTGATGCGTTGAGATAGTTTGATTTGCATTACTATGCTTAACTTTATTTTGGTTTATCAAAATATTGTAAACATCAAGTGGATTACTTTGGGGATCAAGTGAATCCTTGACAGGAGATCCAAAGATCAAAAACTGTAATCGATTATCCTTATATTTTTTAATCTCTGTACTGATTGCATCAAAAAAGTGATAAACTTCACTTGGTTTTAATTTAGAATAATTTTCATCTAAAATAGATTCGATATTGTTTAATACAACAATAATTTTTTTATTAGACAAGAGTTGAAAAGACCTTACCATAAAGTCCTTTAAATTTTCTTTTGAGTAACTTTTCCTTATTTGTGTTGCTTCATCAGTTAACTCTGTTCGATTTGAAAATAACTTACGCTGAAAGATTTCATACCATCCAAATGGTTCATCTTCTCTATAACTATTCTTATGAATATCATTTTTAATGTCTATTTTGATCAACTGACTTTGACTTTGACGTTCAATTTCATTTATTACGCCGTCTTGAGTCTTTTTGTCTATAAAAGCACAACAAAACCCTTCGCTTTCGAGTAAATGCAAATAACAATGAACTTTTTCTTTTATACTCATAATCATAAATTCCTGGAAATGAAATTGATAACTTAAGGCGATCGGAGTGAGGTATGATCTGGCTGGCATCCAGGTGAAGGAGATTGCGATGAATCTGATGTCGATTGCTCTTGTGGCTGACCTTGACAACTGACGGCATTTGGAAAATTTTCACAAAATCCAAGACTTTTACAACTTGTGAATACCAAAAAAACTAGCCCGGTAACAAGGAAGACAAGCAAGGACTTAGTTTTAACGATCATAAGTTTTCTCAGAAAAAACGGCTCTCTGGGGATCACACTGATTAAGAAAATAGCCATTGTTCAAAACCCTTTCTACATGGGCACTCTGGGCGGGTAGCCACCGAGAAAAAAAGTATCTTGGTATACAGTTTTGGCACGATCTCCAGAGAGCGGAAAAAACCAGGTTAAATGCCTATCGCCAAAATTATTCTCCTATAAAAAATAATGATTGTAAAGAGTATAATAAAAGAAGAATGAATTTTTCCGGTTCTCTGGGATCACGCTGATTAAGAAAATAGCCATTTCCAGAACCCTCTACGGGCGGTATCTACCTACTGAGAAAAAGTATCCTGGAATACAGTTTTGGCGCGATCCCCAGAGAGCCAAAGTTTCTAAGGAGAATTTTTATGAAAAACACGATCGTATTCGCAAAGGACATCACCCTACATGAACTTGAAGCCAAATTCAATCTATCTTTGAATCAAAATAGAGAATTTTTTCCTGAATGGCAATCAGAAGCTTTGACGATTTCAATAGAAGAAGGAATATTACTGGACTTGGCAAAGTCAGCCTATTTGAATTTAATAAAATATTCTTCAATGCCTGAAAATGCTGTTCAATTGGCAGTTGTATCACCGCTTCTTCATCTTTCTGGTCTCCTGTTGCCTCCATTTCATCTCAAGACTGAAGCATCGATCGCTGTCACTGCCCCAAATGATGAACTGACGATCGAAGGTAAAATTGATATTTTAGTCATTGAGCAAAATTTCTGGGTGCTGGTTATTGAATCTAAACGAGCCGAGTTTTCTCTTAAGGTAGGTCTCGCTCAAATTTTAGCCTATATGCTCAGTAATCCTGTGGCAGAAAAGCCTTGCTTTGGCTTAATCACTAATGGTGGAAGTTATCTGTTTCTAAAACTGAGTCAGGAAATTTCACCAACTTACGGTATCTCGAAAGTCTTCGATTTACTGAATCCTGGAAATGATCTTTACGATGTCCTCAGCATTTTAAAGAATATTAAACAGCTTTATTTGAATAGCAAAAACGATCGCTAAGGAGCATAGGTTATGAATAAGGACACTCTGAATCAAATCCATGAGTATGTTAAGAATTATCATCTTTGCTGTCTTATCGGCAATGTACCTGATGACCATGCAGAGGATATGACTAGACTTCATGAAAAGTTTTATGATGCTGGAGTTATTATTATTGATTTAAAGATCAACTCAGACCTCAATCAAAGTGCTGGACATGAGCGGTCAATTCAGGGATGGTATGAGACCTTTTTTAACTTGATTTTAGGTCGATCGTCTTTTCCTGTTACCCCTCAGCATCGCAGAGAAATTAGAAAGTTAGCTTCTATAAATGACGATCGCTCTAATTCCTTTTATAGTTTTTACGAAATACTGGAAGGAATTGCACAGTCTAATCAGCGATCGTTTCTCTTGCATTTGACCCAAATTGAGTGCTTAGACGATCCTGAATCACATCTATCGGGTAATAATATTCGATCCTTTCTGGAAGCGATCGATTCCTACTGTACAAAATTTTTAGATTTTGAGCCTGAGTCTCTACCTGAATCATCAAAAACAAGTCTTTATTTTTTGTTAGAAGGTAATAGGTTTCCTAAATCAGAAAAATTAAATGAGCCACAAGTACTAGGACAAAGTATCATCAACCTCAACCCGCCTAGGGAGATTACTATTATCCCGGATTCAACAATTAACGCCGTCACAATAGAGAATCAGGAGCAATCCAATGAGGTATCAACTCACGCTTCAATATCTGAGGAAAGTCAGCCCATAGAAGCCCCTCATAAATTAACACCTGAAAATGTTGAAAGTGATGTCAAAGTACAAAATATTAATGAAACAGCAACGTTAATAGAGAACTCTGCCTTGGACAGTGCTCCTGTAGATTTTTCAACCTCATCATCAACTTTTGAAAAAACATCTGATCCTCAGACTCAAGTAATACCAGCGATCGATAATCAACCCAATAAAACAGGTAATGAATGGCTTACTAGACTTGGTTTAGTTGCCTTAGGATTTATTGGTTCAGCCCTATTGGTTCCAGTTATCGGCTACCAACGTAAGGTGGAATAAAATGGACTGGTAGATCGGCTGAAACCCTTGCAGGCTGGGATCGGCTCTGTGTAGGAGTTTTCGCCTTAAGTTGATACCCCAGTTATCTTAAGTCAGCCTGAAGTTCAAACCTGGCTAGGCGTTTCTCCGAATTCAACACCAAGTCCTCCCAGTCCTCTTTCTACATTGACCTCAACACCTAGCCTTCCTTCTGAACCGGATCCTACCCCCGCTATTCTCTCTACTACTACACCTACCTCAGCACCCACGTCTACTCCCACTCCCACTCCCGATCGTACCTCTATCTTTGATAATGAGGATTTTCCAAAAGTTAGCTGTGGTGACTCCTTGCCCTCTAATCCATCAGCATATCCAGTTAATTTCTATCCAGTTTTTGTTAAGCCAAGCGATCGTAATCTGCAAATTGTGACGACTCAATTTTGCAGGGATGCTTACAAAATGAAGAAAAAAGATACTGGAGAAGAGGCAATTCAGGTTGCATCTTTCCAAACAGAGGAAAAGGCACTAGCATTTGCCGACTTTCTAAAAAGTGAAGTTGGAAGCGCTGAGGTAGGCCCTCCTTCTGGGGTTGAATCATCTAGCTCTGGATCGCAGACAGGGACTTCTTTTAATGAAGGAGAGGAAATTGCATTGATTGAGACCTTGTATTCCTTACTTTCAAAAGGAGAGTTTGGAAGGGCTTATAATTTGTATAGTAGCAGCCTTGCTGAAAAATTTGATCCTGATTTCTTTAGACAATTTAGTAGGGTTACTGTTTCAGACTTGTACCTTTCTTCCAGAACAAGTACCTCAACTACCTGGGAAGGAGTAACAACCTACGTTTGGCCGGATGGTTCAACTCAAAAGGAAATTAGAAACTACATGATTCGTCAAGTTGGTAATAATTTGCAAATTACTGACAGTGAGTTTATTAAAGTTATTCAGTCACGTTAGATCAGGGAACTATCAAAGATTCTCCAGCAAAAATTGCCATCAGCCTACCGGATATAATTGAATACCATAGCTCACCCAAAGCATTCATTTGATCTTCCGGTGAGCCACTGCGAGCTAGTTTTGCAGTTTCATAACTAAAGACTAATAGATTTGGATTATTGCCCAGTTTTTCTGCTAATGCAATCATCTCTTCAGCCCGCGTTTCCGCAGAATCTAGCATAAAAATAAGCGATCGAGGTCGCCCAAAATCCACAATTTCATCATTGTCATCAAATTGAGCTTCTAGAGAATAATACTGTGCAATTAGGCGGGAAGACCAGTAATAGGAACTTAATCCAGAACCTAAATCTGCATAAGCTTGAGCTTGCTCGGTCACAGTTTCAAACTCAGATAAGGCGTTTAGGGTTCCCCTCGCAAAACCATACTGATAATCTATAGTAGGAAAAGCTTGCTGAATTTCTTGAACCGTTGAGTCAAATTGATTGGCTAAAAAGCTATCAATAAATGCTAGATTTGCTTCCGCCGCACTTTGTAAAATATTAGAGAAATCTTTTAACTGCTCTTGGGAAACTTTTAGAGGAGAACCATCACCTCCCCAACCCAAATCGAGTAGATGGTCAGCATAGGTAATTTGAGCATTAGCAAGGGCAGGATTCGTGACAACCCAGGCTAAAGCTGAACCAAGTTCTTCCAAAGAAGAACTTTTTTCAAAGGTTTCCTGTGCGTAATCTAAAAGACCTTGAGCCAGTGATAAACCTGCGTAAGCTTGGGTCATAGCAATAGCATTACTAGCAGTTTCGGGTTCTAAGGCTTGTAATCGGGTTAATAAGCTATCAATTTTTGAGCTTGCTGACTCCCAACTATTGACTAACTGTGCTTCCATATCACTTTCAGTTCCATATTCAGCCACATCAAAAAATCTGGCTAAATCTGCTGCTGCTTGCATCAAAGCTGCTGCTTCGGAGTATTTTTGATAGGCTCCTACCGAATCACCGTTGTTTTCATAAGATCCTGCTTTTGCAAAACTATTCTCAGCATCGTATAAAAGTGAGTCGATCGCATCTGCAATTTCACCAATACTCGATCGGTTAATCGTCGGAAGTTTACTCTTTTCTGACAGATAATCTGCCTCCCACTGTTGAGCTTTTTGTAAAATTTGTTGTTCATCTTGACTGGAGAGTTGAATTCGTCCAGAAGGAGCAGATAGCTTGGGTAAAGATTGATCCGTTAAGGCTTCGTAAGCTTCGTAAATATCAGCAACTTCCTGTAACTCCAGATTCAGTCGTTTAGCTTGATTCGTAATCGCCTGGTTTTGTTGCTCGTAAGGAATTAAAACTATTGATTTATTTTCTTCTTTTGCTCCTTCTAGTTTTTGCTCGATTCCCCCAACCGGGCCGATCGTTCCATCGGGATTAATGGTGCCAGTCATCGCCACATCAGAACGAATAGTATCTCCACGCAATGCCGCTAAGATAGCCGCAGTTGTAACTCCACCCGCACTCGGCCCGTCAATTTGCCCATCTACATCCGCAGTGAGTTCGATTTCATAGCTCTGCATGGGATCCCCCAGCAAAAAGCTAACATTTGCCGCAGACATCCACGCTGATGCTTCCCACCATGGCCCCGTAGATCCTGGCCCCGATCCACCGAATTTAATATCTAACTTGCCAGTTGAGGTTGGCTCAATTTCTAAGAAAACTTCACTGGCTCCTCCTGACGGTGGATTTGTATTGATAAAGTACAGAACGGGAAATGTGCTACTACCCTTGGATCCATCAAGTGGAGGATCGGAAGGACTAGGGGCTTCAGACGGACTAGAGGGATCAGACGGACTAGAGGGTAGCGTTTCAGGTGTCGATTCTCCTGGGCAACTGGGAGAATTTGGAAAATTTGTACAAAATCCAGGACTGTTACAACCTGTGAATAGTAAAAAACTTAGCCCGATAACAGGGAAGACAAGCGAGGACTCCGTTTTAGTACGCATAGCTTTCCTCGGAGAGAAACAGGTTAAATGCCAATCGCCAAAGTCATTCTCATATAAAAAACGATGATTGTAAAGAGTATAATAAATAAATAAAGCTGGTTTGATAATCGAAGGAGGCTTAAATCATGGGATGGACTTGTACTGGAGTGCCCCAGGATGGGGAGGTATATGATAGTGGCTTTCCTCATGACCCTGTTGAAAATCCAGATAGTGCCAATATTTGTTTTAAGTGTGAACTTCCCCGATCCGCAGTTGTGGTTAATGGCCGCCAAGGAGAGCGTAATGCGATCGGTACTACTGCCCCATCTCCAAGCCGTTTCATGCCCTGGATTTCAGGTCTCGTACTTTTAACATTAGTTGGAGGGGGTATTTATGGGATCCAGACCTATCGAGAGTCCCGTGTCAGTCATTCCACCCCTGATCCATCCTCCTCAATTCGTTCCAACCCTAGTTCATCCCCTGAAACTAGTCCAACGCCTGAAACCAGTCCAACTTCTGAAACTAGCCAGATACTTCAAGGATTACTCTCTCCAGAAGAGCTACAAAATAAAGTGAGTAGCGGCGATCGTCCCCTCTTTGAAGATGCCAGTTACGCTCAACGAGACGATGGAATTAAAGCCTTTTCTCAAGGAAACTATAGTCTCGCACTACAATACTTTGAACAAGCTGTTCGTGCTACTCCCAACCAACCAGAGCCAGAAATTTATCTGAATAATACTAAGGCAAGGATTGAGGAAAATCCTTATGTTATTGCTGCCGTTGTTCCTATTACTAAAAGTCCCGATCAAGCAAAAGAAATACTGAGAGGAGTTGCAGATGCCCAAAGACTTTTTAACGATCGTGGTGGTGTGAACGATCGCTTTTTAGAGGTTGTTATTGCTGACGATGAAAATAATCCTGATATTGCTAAACAAGTCGCTCAAACTTTAGTCAATACCTATCAAGGTAAATTATTGGCAGTTATTGGTCACAATTCCAGCGACGTAAGTGCCGCAGCCCTAAAAGTCTACGAACAAGCTGGCATTGCAATGATTTCACCCACTAGTACCAGCACTCGCCTAACGGGATCAAACTTTTTTCGGACTGTTCCCTCAGATGCTAGAGCAGGTGAAGTTTTAGCAGATTATATAAACACTGAGGTTCAGGTTAATACGGTGGGAGTTTTTTATGTCAGTAGTAGTAGTTATAGTTCAAGTTTATATGATGCTTTTTCCCAGAATTTTAGAGGAAGCATTAAGGCTTACGACTTTACTGATTCTACGTTAGATGCTGAAGATGCACTCAATTTTTTAGATACGAATAATATTAATACACTCTTATTGCTTCCTAATGTGGATCAGCGCGATCGAGCCTTAGGAATTACCAATCTAGCCAAACAACGGAATCTACAATTTCGTTTATTAGGTGGTGATGCACTTTACACCCCACAAACTTTAGTAGAAGGACAATCTGCTGTGGAAGGGATGATTTTAGTTGTTCCCTGGTTTGCAGAAGGAAAATATGCTGAAGCAGCACAGCAACGATGGCAGGGACAGGTTAGTTGGCGAACGGCAAGTTCCTATGACGCAACACAGACTGTTATTGCAGCCTTGCAAACTCCTCAACAGCCTCTGCAAACCGCCGAAGAATTGGTTACACGATTACGTCAGCCCAATTTTTTTGTTCCTGAATCGTCTACATCTGGAGATTCAATCTTTTTTGATACGATCGGTAATCGTAAAATTAAACCCATTCTTGTGAAAGTTACCCAGGGCGCATCTAGCCCGATGGGAACCCCACTAGGGTTTCAACCCATTCCTAAGACCGAATAGAAATGGACTTACAGACTTACTAACTGGGATGATATTTTTGGGGCAATCGGTAACAGTACGGGTTATTTTAAGCGTTATTTGCTAACACCAGACGATCGCCCCTTGGTGTTAGCCATTGACAACTTCGATCGGGTCTTTCAGTATCCCAATCTGGAGATTGATTTCTGCGGTTTGCTCCGGGGCTGGCATGAGCGATCGAAAATTAACCCCCAATGGGAAAAGTTGAGGCTGATCATTGTCCATTCCCAGGAATCCTATGCTCAACGGGACATTAACCAGTCGCCCTTCAATGTGGGCTTACCCATTGAACTAGGGGAGTTTACCCCGGCACAAGTCACGGATCTGGCGGCCCATCACGGGCTGCGCTGGACGACGGGCCAACTTCAAGAACTCATGGCCATGATTGGCGGGCATCCCTACCTGGTACGCTGGGCACTGTACCACCTCGCTACGGGTGATCTGTCCTTTGCCACGTTTCTGGAAACGGCAGCCACAGAAGCAGGCATTTATAGGAATCATCTGCGGAGACATCTCAAAACCTTGGAGGATGATCCCGACTTAGGACAGGCCATGCTTCAAGTTGTGCTGTCCGATACCCCCATTCGCTTACCCTCAGAAGAAGCCTTCAAACTGGATAGCATGGGGCTGGTGGTGCGGGTGCAAAATGACGTACAACCCCGCTGCTTACTCTATCGTCAGTACTTTAGCGATCGTCTTCCATCGGTTTGCCCATTTTCTCTACACCTGTAAACTGCCCTTCATTCCTCGCTTCATTTCCCACCTGGCCCGCTTTTTAACGGGGATCGAAATTCATCCCGGAGCCCAAATTGGCAAAGGGCTTTTTATTGATCACGGCATGGGGGTGGTGATCGGGGAAACCGCTATCGTAGGGGATTACTGCCTGATCTATCAGGGCGTTACCCTAGGGGGAACGGGCAAAGAAAGTGGTAAGCGTCATCCAACCCTAGGGGATGATGTGGTGGTTGGCGCAGGGGCCAAGGTCTTAGGCAACCTCAATATTGGCGATCGGGTACGCATTGGGGCAGGCTCCGTAGTGTTGCGGGATGTCCCCTCAGACTGTACCGTAGTGGGCATTCCAGGGCGAGTGGTGTACCGATCGGGCGTGAAAATTGATCCCCTCGATCACAATCACCTACCGCCGGGTCTCACCCAGTTTACCCTTGTACTCACTGTGGTAAATGGCTCCATCTCAACGATCGTTATACCCTCGTCAAATCCTTGGGACAACGATCGTTTCTTGCCCTAGACTGGCAACCGGAAGATTGGCAGCACGTAGATCCACGTCCCTGTGTGGTACAACGGGAATTTCCACCCCGATCTCTGGGAGAACCGATCTTAAGACGTTTACTCTCTTTACCTCCCCATCCCCAATTACCCCAGGTACAAGGCTATTTTGAACAGGGCGGGTTAGGGTACCTGGTTCAAGGTTACTGTCCAGGCCAGGCTTTAACCCAGTGGACAGCTAGGGATGCTTTGCTGGGGGGAACTTTGCCAGGGGCGATCGTAGCGAGGCTGATAGAAACCTTACTGTCCTTGTTGTCTGAGATTCATCAACAGGGACTGATCCACGGGGATGTCCAACCGGCCAATATTCTGGTACCTTCAGGCTCTCCTGAAACCTGGCTAGTCAAAGCAGGAAGATTCCAAGACCTGTACTTAGTGGATTGGGGAAATGCCCAGGAACCCGCCACCCCCCTGCCCCCTTGGCTCACCACTAACCAGAATATTTGTTCTATTCATGCGGAATACGCCGCCCCAGAACAGTTAGCGGGACAGCCCCACTTTGCCAGTGATTTTTACAGTGTGGGGGTAGTGGGGGTGCAGTTGCTCACGGGGATGCATCCCTTCCACTGGCTGGATCGGGGAGATCACTGGCATTTCCTGTACTTCACTCACAGGGAAGACCGATCGCCCCATCTATCTCCTGATCTTGATCTAGCACCCGATCGGGAAGATCAGCTATGTGCCCAACTCGATCGCCTTCTCCACCCTGATCCCCATCAACGCCATCTCGATCCAACCCACCCCCACAGGAGCCGATCGTCCCCAGTCCCCACAACTTCAGTCCAGAGTTCAGCCCCGATTCCCCCGACCTTCCCACCGTGGCACCTCCAGGCTACCCTCAGCGGTGCTTCGGGCCATACTGCTGCGGTCAAAGCCCTAGTGAGCCCTCCTGCCAAAGCTTTAAGGTCATGTGAACTATCTGGACTCAAGCTGCCGCCCTGGTTCGTGAGTGCCGGGGACGATCGTACCCTCCGCCTCTGGAATCTTGAAACGGGGGCACGACTCACGATGGTGACTGTTGCCCATAAGCCCATCCAAGTCCTGTGTGGTGACCCCCACTCCTGTCATCGCTGGGTGAGTGGTAGCGGGGATGGCCTCCTGCGCTGGTGGGAGATTGGGGTCAATCCTGACCATACCCTAGCCCTAATCCCCCTAGTCAACGGCGATCGTCACCATCAGGGCTCCCTCAATGCCCTCGTTTTTATCACGCCTCACCTGCTCGCCAGTGCGGGGGCCGATAAAATCATTAACCTCTGGCCCACTGACCCATTGGCTTCCCTGGCAGATCCCCAACCGATGGCCAGCCTGACCGGGCATCGTCTCGCCATCCAAGCCCTAGCGGTTGATCCTCAAGCTCAATACCTGGCCAGCGGCAGCAGTGATGCCACCGTGAAAGTCTGGGATCCCCATGACCATCGCCTAATCGCCACCCTCAAGGGACACACCGCCGCCGTGAAAACCGTTGCTTTTAGTCCCGATGGTCAATACCTAGCCAGTGCCGGAAACGATCGGACGATTCAAATTTGGGAGACTCAGACCTGGACTCTCAAATTTACCCTACCGGGGCATGGGTGGCCCATTACCCAACTGACGTTTAGCCATCCCCAAACCCTCTGGAGTAGCAGTTGGGATTTCAGCCTGAAATGTTGGGATTTATCTACCTTACTGCGGGGAGCGCCCCAGGAGTTTGTCCAACCCGTTGTCTACCTACAAGAGCACACCGATGTGGTGACGGGTTTTCTTGTCTTGGACGATGGGGTTTTAATCAGTGGGGGAGCGGATTGTGCTATTAAAATCTTCCGCTTAGGCAGCCCTTAGACGGCACTTAGACGGCACACAGTAAAGCATTGATCTCGTCTTGGATAATCTCGCCATCTTTGACATGAATGACCCGCTGGGCCTGATCCGCCACTTCCTTCTCGTGGGTCACCACCGTGATGGTCATGCCCTGCTGGTGCAAATCTCGAAAAATATTTAAAATTTCCTGGGTGGTTTGGGAGTCTAGGGCTCCCGTGGGCTCGTCCGCCAACAACAGGACAGGGGTGTTCACGATCGCTCTGGCGATGGCAACCCGTTGTTGCTGACCACCGGAGAGTTGATTGGGTCGATTGTGCAGACGCTTACCCAGTCCTACCTTTTCGAGGGCTTCCCGGGCCCGGATTTGGCGTTCACGGGGGGGCACATTGGCATAGATCATCGGTAACGCCACATTTTCCAGGGCCGTCAGTTGGGGCAAGAGGTGAAATTGCTGAAAGATAAACCCAATTTTGCGATTGCGGGTATAGGCCAGGGCATTATCCGTCAGTTGGGCCACCTCCTGATCATCCAGGTAGTATTGACCCGCAGTGGGACGATCGAGACACCCGATCACATTCATTAAAGTGGATTTCCCGGATCCCGAAGCCCCCACAATGGCACAATACTCCCCCTTATGGATCTCAAGATTTAACGATCGCAGGGCATAAACTTGGGTTTCACCACTGCCATAGACCTTGGAAATATCCACCAAGCGAACGATCGCTTCCGCCATTCTTGTTTCCCTATTATTTCACTATTTCGCTATCCTATTGCTTACCGGTCAGGCTCAATTTCCGAAATTGTTCTGCTTGGCGTTCAATGCGATCGGCAATACGATCGCAAACGAGATTGCACAGGTCATAAATTAAATCATCGGAGACGCAATAATAGGCAGAAGTACCCTCCGTGCGGCGACTGAGGATGCCTGCTTGCAGCATTACCTTTAAGTGTTTAGAAACGTTTGCCTGGCTGGTTTCCGTTTGAGCAACTAAATCCTGAACACATTTTTCGCCATCCTGGAGCAGACTCAAAATGCGAAGTCTCATGGGCTCACCCAGAATACTAAAGTAATCTGCCACGTATTGAATAATATCTTTTGAGATCGGGGCTTGCGTTCCCATCGTTTTTTCCGTATACGTTAATGAGGATATTCATCCATAAAGTAAATTAATTATATAGTGTTTTGGGCAACTTCGATGTGAACCGTGACACCACCTATGACACATTATATCTTCTTATACCTGGGTTAAATCCTTTCGTGAATACCCCCGGATTAGAATCAGACGATCCTCTCGGTTTCTACCCTTGCCTCCCGGAGCTTAAGCATTGCAACCATGACCATTCATCAAGCCTGGGTTAAAATCCCCAGTACGGCTATTGATTTTATTGATGCCTATGAGGCCTATCCCCTCGATGCCGCCACCTCCGCCCCCGCCATCCTGGTCTTTCAGGAGGTCTTTGGGGTCAATCATCACATTCGTTCCATCGTCGATCGTCTAGCTCAGGCCGGTTATCGGGCCATTGCTCCCGCGCTTTATCAACGGACGGCTCCGGGATTTGAGGTGGGGTACACCGAGGCAGACCTGGCCCTCGGTCGTCAGCATAAGGATTTGACCACAGCCCCTCAGTTACTCAGTGATATTAAAGAGACGATCGCCTACGTGAAAACCCAGAGGATCGGCGGGGACACCCAGGGGGTGGGCTGTATCGGTTTTTGTTTTGGCGGTCATGTGGCCTATCTCGCCGCCACTTTGCCAGAGATCCAAGTCACCGCATCCTTTTACGGGGCTGGTATTCCCACCTTTACCCCCGGTGGAGGGGAACCCACGATTCAGCGTACCCCTGAAATTCGGGGAACGGTTTACGGGTTTTATGGACTGGCAGATCCCCTCATTCCTGTAGAGCATATTGACCAAATTGAACAAGCCCTCCAGACCGCAGACGTACCCCACCGCATTTTTCGGTATCCTGAAGCAGGCCATGGCTTTTGTTGCGATCAACGATCGGACTATCACCCCACAGCCTGTGCAGATGCCTGGGCTAAGGTCTTGGAACTGTTTAGGTTTTAGGGAATAGGGAATAGGGAATAGGGACTCTTCCTTCTTCGATCCCTATCTCAAAATTCAAAATTCAAAA
>DALYGI010000056.1:3171-15347 GCA_031971595.1 Prochlorotrichaceae cyanobacterium CTOTU29312 | reverse complement strand
TTTAAAGCATAGTGCTGGTTTCGAGCTGGGGCACAAGCCGAAACGTAAAACACATTATCTTTTGGTATAAAAATCATCTCAGAATCTTTTAGATCTTCTGAGCCTAACAATTTTGATTTTAGAAAGGTGTTGCTTAGAGCGGTTGCTTTAGGCATAGAGGGGCACTCCAGTATTAGCTTATGTTTATCATTATAGGAAAATCTTTAAATCCTGCATATTGGAATCTGGCCAGGGGGTCAGGATAGACCCATACCTGCGATTAAATAGCGGACTCACAGGTACTAATCACCCCATTTTCAGAGGGGGAGAGTTTAAGCCAGACACCGCCTAGGGGTTTTGGCATTACAATTCTTTCCACAGCCCATCCTGCTCCAGATTCAAATTCTTGTTTGTAAGTTCCTGTTTGGATATGTATTCGTCGCTCAACTCTTACCTGTCCATTGGACTGGAGACGATAACACGGATGTTCGACGATCGTTCTTTCATGGTTATGGCCATTTATAAGAATATTCGCATCAGGTGCAATTAACCCGTACCGTCCTCCCCCCATAACCCCTTTAGTCACAACACCGCCCCAAGCTCCATGATGGAAAAATAGGTTACAGGTTCTAACTGCTTGTTCTTTCCGATGGAATACAAATCGTATCCAGCCTTGGTATTGAAAATGTTGCGTTTTAGCCCCGTACTTATCTCGCAATATCTCCACTACCCGTTTTAACGGATCTATTTCGTGAATTTCGATAATTTTTGTCTCGTGGTTGCCATTGGATGCAAGCAAAATATTCGGCGCAAAGGGAGCGAGCAGTTTTGCTGTATCCTCAATTACTAGGTCGAAATAATTGGAACCTTGATGTTCTGGACGGACAGATGCCTTACTGCCACGACGATCGTTTTTCCCCTGCATCAGGCACATCACATCCCCAAAAAAAAAGACTCCGGCGTTTTTTGCCTGAGCCTCTCTAAGATGCTTGAAAAATAATGCCCGATCGCATTTAGGATTGTCGATATGAATATCGGACGCAAGTAAAAATTCTTGCGTTTCCATCTGAGAAGCGTATGGAATTCTAATCTCTAAGCATTGGTCGCTAATTCGATTTGTAATGATATTCATTTTTTTCGTTTGCTAGACGATTAGCTCCATTATAGTTGTTTAAGCTAGAGATGCTAAAACTGTTTGAGGATTTACCAGATGCCCATAGCAACCAACATCACGCTGAACCACAAAGCGCACATCTACACCGACCATACCGGCAAAGTTTATACCAGCGTGTCAAAAGTACTGAGCCCGTACAAGGAACCGTTCGACAGGGACGGGATTGCAAAGCAGGTGTCCAAAAAGACGGGTCAGCCCGTCCAAGAAATCCTTGCAGAATGGGACAGCGCAGCACCTTATGGGACTGCTGTGCATGAGCAGTTGGAATTATTTTTCAGGGGTCAGGATGGGCCCATTGATCTAATCGCTCCCCATCTTGAAACCCTGATTCAATGGCGGGATACTGATGCCCAATTTTATCCAGAAACAATCCTGTGCCATCCCACCCTCCCCATTGCCGGGACTGCTGACTTGATTGTGAAGCGCGGTGATGGACGGTACTCAATCATCGACTGGAAGACGAACAAATCCATCTACCGGAGCAGCTTCGGGGGCAAGATGATGAAGGGTTCGTTAAACCACCTGCAAGACTGCAATTTCATGCACTACAGCCTTCAATTAAGCCTTTATGCCCTGATGCTAGGGGAGAAGATTAACCGCCTCTCTATCGTCCATTTACCGAGGGATACAGACCGATTAGAGATTATGCCATGCCCATTCCTCTGGCGTGAGGCGGATCTGGTGTTTGAAGAGTTTGGCAAACAATAAAAAACCCCGCAGGACTAGCCTAGCAGGGGTGGATTACGGTGGGTTAACCTTTACTTTCAGCAGCAACCACATCACCGTTATAGCGGCCCGTAAGAGAATAATCAGCAACCGGGATCCCAAAGGTCATATCAAAGCAGACTTGTCCAATTTTCAGCCCTGGGTAAATAGGTAGGGGAGAACAGGAAAGGTTGATTAGCTCCATCGTAAGCTTAGAACCATTCCAGCCGGGATCTGCAAAGCCGGCCATGATATGTTGCCAGAACTCTCTACCCCGTGAGGATTTAAGTTTGAATGTTCCCGTTAGAAACGAAGGCAGTTTGAATGTTTCCAAGCTTGCTGCCAGTAAACGATCGCCAGGGTAGATCCAGTATGGTAACCCTTCGGTATATTCTGACAGGTCAACCTCTAAAAACTCAGGGGCAAGAAACCGCCCGTGGCGCAAAAAGTAAATTAATTGCTGTATCCATCCAATCGCCTTCATCACCTTAATGTTTGTCCCAATCCGAATATCCAAGGATGCAGGATTGATTAACGCTACATCAAACGGTTCAATCATTGGTGCGATCGTTGCGGGCAAGTCTACCCCAAACTGAGAATATAAAGCCCGGATTTCTGACGGCACCGTACCCCTACAAAGGGAAGAGATTTGTGAATCAATTAATCGCATTGTTGGTCTCCTATAGTGAATCAATCAACGAAGTAGCGTCTAACGTACCTTGAAACTTAATCAGGGTCATAAAAGATACCGTCGTGGACTATAGTATTCCTTGATAAGGGCTTCAAGGTAATCTTTGTTGACAGAAGAGCCGGAAATCCTCATCTTATAAAGCTTTTGAATTTCCTCAACATCGTAGCGAGTGTACTCGCATTTTAACCGCTTCAATGAAGCAATAACATGAGATGGATTAATCATTGATCTCCTCCTTTGCCATCTGGCAACTCACTGCCATCATCGCCATTAACGCAATAATAATCACACAAAGATTGATTACTACTGTCACCAACATCAGGAATCTCCTTGTACACTCTAGCGGAACTGATACCCTCTTTGTACATATAGTCCATTGCCTCTTCTATTGTCGGGAATCGGCAAATGCCATCATTACTTTTAACAACCCACATCGTTAGATCCTCCCTACCCGTGCTACCGGGATACGGTGAGATTCTAGCTGTTTGAATACGTTCTGAGCCTCATTACCGGAAAACTCTTTGTAATCAGTGGGAGTATGGATTGACAAGGTTTTTTTACCTCTATCCCAGATACAAACAGAAGAGATTGGGACTTCCATTACACCAGTCTTAAAAAACTTAATCGTCGTCATTGTTGATTTCAATCCCCCCGCGAACGGGCTTTACTTTTTTAATGAACTCGCCATTCTTGGAATGAACTCGAACATTTCTAATCAGTCCAAGGTTGTCAGCACGGTAAATAGCTTCGCCCTTCTCAAAGGCTTCTTTCAACGTGCATTTAACTAAAATAGTCTGTGTTCTTTCAGGTACCTCCATGTATTTGACTTTAAGCTGAAAGGTATTGATTCTTTGGGGTTTAGGTGTTGCCATTGTGTTTGCTCCTAATTTTGTCAATTTGGTCAACGATCGTTAAAACAGAATAGTCCAAACTATCGGGGTCAGAAGGAACCGTACTGGTGACATACTCTTTCCCATCAATAGAAACGGATACAAAAAAACCAAACTCGCAAAAGTATGCGCCCCAAGACACATCAGTGATTGCTGATTCTAAACGCTGGTAAACTAATAGTTCACGGTCAGTCATAGCTTGCTCCTAATAATCGGACGGCCCGCTCTGTCAGGGCTGATCATAACGACCACGAAATAGTATAAAACAAGTCATCCCCCGCATCCCAAAGCAGACACCACCCAAATGGTCTAGCTGCAATGTGCAACCGCCAAATGGAAAAGCAGAAGGGATACCAACTGTTGCAGGTAAGTGTCCCCTTAATCGGAATGCTGTACTCATTCAAAAGCTTGGATACATCTAAGGCATCTAAAGTCTTGGCTTTCCAGGTTTCTTCCACTAAGAGGCGTTCATCAAGAGCAAGTTTGATTTGCTCAACTGTCCCCCTAATCTGGACAATGGACACCCCACTTTCGATATGGGTCAGGGAAAAGGAATCCCCTTGGTCAATCAAAGCAAGCCAGGGGGACAAGATGGCTGCCGCTTCAACCTTCAAAATCCCGTTGGCAGTGGCCAAGTTAGTCATTACCATAGCCAACCCCCAATTCAAGTTGAACAGCAGAATCATCTAACTGCCAAACTCCACGCAGATGGTAGGCAATATCTTCAGGCAAAAAAACAAGGGAGATAGGATCGTAGTCATCTTCACCCGACTCGATAAACGAGTTTAGATACTTAGCGTCCAATTCTTCATAGGCAGAGGCTAGGGCCTCGCGCAGACTAGAGAATTTGAGATTGTACCCAGGAGAAGCAATCTTAAGATATTCAGACTCCAAGTCTTCAAGAAATGTCATAGCGTTGTACTCCTTAAGTCCATAACCATTTTTTCTAAGCAGTCAGGGCAAAGGTTAATGGATCCGTATTCCCCCTCGCAGGTGCAAAAGGAAAGTACAGGTCCGTGATAGCTGCAGGCATCACAACCATCAACTCCTGGAGTTACTTGGGCTGTGTGAGACCAGCCAATCCTTTTTTGAAAAGGAAGTTTCATCGTCCTGACCCCCGGTAAACTACATCAGGAGTGGTCGTTCCACGGATTACTTTCATAGCGTTGTACTCCTAAACTTTCTTTAGTATAAACTACCTTGTCTCTTTTGTCATCCCTACTAACTTATTTTTTAGGGATTGTAGTTGCCGGTAGCTGATGGCGTAGCGAGCAATCTCTGGTGTGACAGGGGTGTAGCCTGCTACGGAGTGGAGCCGGTTGATGTAGTTGATAACCCGTTCGCTGTGCCAGGTAAAACCTGACTGATAAAGCCAGAAGTCAACCTCCTCTAGGATTTCAGTCAGGTCTTCAGGTTGGTCAGGTTCGATAACAATTGGGGATTCGCTAAACATTGCTACCCCTGGATCGCTGAGATAGAACAAATTGACTTTGTTCAGAAAAGTTGTAGTAACGGTTGGTTGCCAAATCTGACAATACCTTTAACCCAGGGTGCGTCCGTCCATTGCGGTTTTTAGTGATGCTGATTTCCGTGACGGATTTATCAATGGTGTCAGGGTTATAATACTCATCCCGATAAAGCATCAGGCATAGATCCACAATCTGCTCCGTTGCCCCAAATTCTCTAATGTCAGAAAGTTTGGGTCGTTTATCTTGCTGGCTCTCTACTCCTCTATTTAATTGAGCCAGAAGCACAATTGCCGTATTCGTCTCCATGGCCAAGTTCTTCAGGTCAGTCACAAATTGGCCAGCCATGGCACGATCGTTTGAGTCTCCTGCGATGATGTGGTGCAGGTGGTCAATAAAGATTACATCGACGGGACGCTCCATCATTTCACGGCGCAGGCTAGCAATGATTGAATCAGGAGTTTTCGATTTTGAGTTAACCCGAATCTTGCTACCGTGTGCTTTAAGTGAGGCATAGCAGGTTTGCTTTATCTCCTCTGTTGCATACCGGAATGAGTTGTAGGGGTAGTTCCCGTAAGCCCCTAGCCACCGCTTAAAAATTGCTTGCTGATCCATCTCTACGGATACAAAGCTTACATTCTTGTTCTGGAGCGCTGCGGCCATTGCAAGCCATGCGGAAAAGGCAGTTTTCCCCATTGCCGTTCGGGCCCCAATCAGGGTTAATTCCCGTCGTTTGATGCCACCGTCTAGCAGTTCATCAAGGTCGGCCAGCCCCGTGGAGAGGCAGTCGTTAGCGCTTTCTAATAGTTCAATGTCAGCAATCGATACAAACGGGTTTTCGGTATTCTGCCCATCCTGGAAAATGTCTGCCCATTCCTGCTGTGCTGCTGTTTTCCAACCGGTGCCAGGGTAACGAATTGACGATCGAATCCTTTGGGCAAAAGAATCAATCCGGCGCTTGCGGTAAGTCTCTTTCAGCAGGTCAAAGTAAGCATCCGCTTCAACAATGGTGGGCTGATACACCATGGCAAAGTCCAAGATATTTTTGATTAATCCCATTGCTTTGGTGCTGTCCATGCCCCTGTCAATCAATGTGGCAGTTACGGCTGTCGGGTCGGGCCGTCTACCTTCACGGTGCAGAGCTTCAATTGCCATCCACACTTTTCGGTTGTCCTCGAAGTAAAATCCGCTGGCAGGGAATCCAACGTAAGTTGGTGCCAGATCCAAGTTGAGCATGAGGCAAGACAGGAATGTGATTTCTAAGTCTGGGTTGGCCAGTACAGAAATATCGGAATCTGGTGGGTTCGGAATAATGGTCATGGGGCGCTCCTAATTTTTGAATGTGTCCAAGAAACAATCGAGTTTGAAGTCAGCAGGTGGTGCAGCGGTCAGGGCGGGCGCGGGTGGTTCAGCCTGAATGTCATCCCAGAAATCATTGAGCGGGAGACGATCGGGATTAAATATCGAGCTTGGAGTCAGTTTATCCCTAAGCCATTTACCACCTTTAGCCTGGGCCGCTTTCATCAGCAATGGGAATTTTTCTAAGAACTCTGCATCAGTTCCACCAAACCCTTGCCGGTAACTATTGATCCCGGTAATGATGATCGGCGCAGGTGCCACCCCGATTGACCGCCAATTGCCTCTATTCGCGTTATATGCCTGAATAAACAAATTTAGGAACTGTTGTACCTTTACCGGCTTTTCAACGGCTACAGGGGCATTTACCACGGGAATCATCGCGTTTTTCGCACCGCCGCCGCCCAAATTTTTCGCCGCCGCCGCCCCTAAACCATTTTCCGGATCTAAGCCGAGATCTATGCCTTCGATTAAAGATCTATCGGGATTAACAGGAGTTGGCTGTTCCGGTAGATCTTGAGTTTCCGCTAAATCTTGATCTTCGTCCGGCGTGTGTGTCTCATACACTGAGTTATTTTCTGAGTTATTTTCTGATCTAAATCTAATGCGCTGCTTCATCATTACCTGATGCTGAGTTAAGCCCTTGCTTATCTGATGTTGATTTACAGCATTAGATAATCTAGCGGACTCATCTAGGCATTTCTCTACCATTTTGTTGACCAGCGGGACGTTAAGCTCCCACCAGGTCACTCGGTTTCTGTCAGTCCAGTAAAGGATCATGGACTGTGGAATATCCTTTGCCGCTATCTCTGATTTCTTGTCGCCCTTATTGATCCGGGTGCCAATGCACTTAATGGCCTTCTCAAATTCTGAGCGGGAAAAACCCATCTCCTCTTGCCATGAATCACCGATCGCATAGAGTTCGTGATTGCACGGTGCCTGAAATTTGTAAAAGGGATTAGACCGGGAAGACCAGTAAATCATTTGCTGCAACAAGATTGAGGCTGTAGCCCACCCTGTTACAAGGTTCAATTCTTTGCGATAAGGTATTCCCTTTTGCCCCTCAACATAACTTTGAAGCAATGGGGGAAACCCCGTGCCATTCTTGACTCGTTTCATGTACAATGTCTCCATTAGCTTTGTTGGTTGCCCCCTTGGTTCGCCGCCAGGGGGCTGTTTTTATTTTAAATCAAGTTCGAGAACTCTTTGCAGCGCGATGGCCGCGACCTGGGGAACCACCGCATTGCCTGTTCTCCAAGCGGTTTCGGCCTCTGTCCATGCCCATGGTTGGGCTGGTGGTATGCCTTTGCTTTTGCAGTAGTCCATCATCCATAGCCATTGGTCGATTGTCATTGCGGTGTCTCCTCTAAAATTCAAGATCGCCTTGAGATTGTTGGGGGCGGGGATCAGTCAGCACTCCACAGATTTGGAAAGTCAGGGCTTTGATGTTGTAAGCCCGCCCGTGTTTCTTCCCACCGTTCAGCCACCCATCCAACTGTCGCTGAAGGATGTCCACGCGTAGGGGATAATCTCCTTTATATTAACACGCTTTCCAGAAATTGTCACCCCAATAAAAAAACCCCTTGTCGGGGCCTGTTTGCTATTTCACCTTGCTGATGAGTTTCCCTTCCTTGAGTCCAAATCGTTCCACAGCCGTTCGGCACTCAGGGCAGGTAAGAGGGTGCCCATCCCGTGGGATTCTGCCATAGGATTTTTTCCCCTGCTTCTTCCCACAAAGTACCTCCCCTGGCTGTCGGGTTTTGAATGTCAGCGCGATTTCTCTTTCAGCTTGGGCATGGATTACAGAGTTTGCCTGTCCACTAAAACCCATTCGGGCCGATCGAGGATGGGCGGTGAACAATACCGGGCGATAATCAGCGGGATGGTATTCCACTTTGATGCTCCAAAAGTTTTGTGTGAGGGGTATAGAATGCGTTGGCATCGGAAACCCATACGAGGTACCGATCTTGGGATGAGGCAAACTCTACCTTCTCCAGTTTTTTCAAAAACCAACTTTTCTCCCGTGGGAGTTTCGACGGCAGATTCATCAGCCTGACCGATTGAAAAGCCATGTCTCTGTTGGCATTCTTCAGTCGGTGGTAGTTTGGGGATTCCCTTGGAGTAGCCCGTAGGAGGCAAACCACCACACCCGTCTTTGTCTTGGCACTGCCTTGGGATTGGGATGTCCAGGTAACGGAGGTCAATGGCTCAAGCATTATCAAACCCTCCCGACAATAATGGCGGTGCTTCAGCAATACCGAGGAAAGCGTCAGCACTCAATAAAGAGATTTGCTCGTATCGGGTTTCGATGTCCATCCCCTTGGCAATTTTCTCTACCGCAGAGACGATCGCCGACCGCTTCAAAACCTTTTGCTTTTCACCGTTGTAGGCTACCCATGCCTCAATCAAATAATCAATGTCGGCATTGTCCAGAACGATGCTATTGCCAACGGAACCGGGCCGGGACTTCCAATCATTCTGATATTGCCAACGGAGTAAAAGGACAACGTAGGCAGTATCATTTAGCAATCCGGTAGCCCACAACAAGCACAAATCATACTTACTTAGCGTCAACATCATTTTGCTCCTCAATAGGCTCGAATCCGGGACAAGGTACTTCATTGGGCAGGTCAGGGTGACGGCACCCGTCATCGGTAATCGGGAATAACTGGAAGTGTTTACAGTGTGTGCAGTTCATTTGTTTGCTCCTTAAATAATTCAAACTAATTCGTTGTCAATCCAATTCCGCAATTTTGTGCGGAATCTGTCGATCGTGCGGGTTTTCAGCAATTGCTCCGGCGTAACCTTGGCATTCCACATAAAGTTAAACCCCTGGCACCGAACATTTGATCGCTGAATGATGGTGGGGTCTTTGTCCCCTGGCTCCAATGTGTCAATCCACCGCCGCAACTTCTCAGCCGCTTCGGGAATGGACAATACTTTAGCCTTTTGCTCTGCCGTCATGTGAACCACGATCGTGGAGGAATGGACAATCCTTGGTTCTTTGGGCGGGGGCGGGGGTGTATCTGCCTGCTTCTTCAGCCTGGCTATACGTTGAATCTCCTGGATGGTTGTCCCCATATCCCGATGAAACCGCTCAGAGAGGCGTTGGCGAGTAATGCCTAACTTTTTGGCAGCCGCCCCGGCCGTGATCCCCTCCGCAAACCATCCGGCAACCTCCGCCAGCGGCACATCCCTACCTAGGGCTGGGCTTGAGATATAATTGGTCTTCACCTGTCGCTCCGTTTATATTGAACAAACCCAGTATACACGGGGTTTCTAAAAATGTCATTGACAATCCTAAATAATCGTTTATACTAAAGAAAGTTAGATAAATTTTAGTGGAGGACACAATGCTAAACGCGTTTGGATACATCGACATCGAAGACTGTCCCTGGAACCGGATCCAGGATGAAGATGAAGATGATGTGGTAGAGGTTGGGGAGCCGGATCCCGGTATTACCGAGGATGATTTGTTTTAGAATGTTCAGCCCGGATCCTATCCGGGATATTAACTTACAAGGAGCAATTTATGTCACGCACTAACAAAACCTTAGACGGCCCCATTCACCCCTGTAAACTCTGGCTGCAATGGAACAGTGACGGCACTATCTGGAAAGCATGGGACAAAGCCCAGTCCCAAAATCAATATTATGAATGGGCTGGTTTGCGGTTTATCGTTTTAGATGTCCTGTCTACGCTGACGGGATTTAGTAGTAAGGCGAACAAGGGGTATTACTCTAACGAAGTTCGTTCGGTGAACCAAAAATTCCGGTTAATGTGCGGTGGTCAGTTAATGACCGAGGATGTTTGGGCAAACATTAAAACCATGTTCCCTGATGTCAAGTTTTCGGCCTCTGTCTATGCAATGGTTAAAGGTGGGGAGATAGCCGAATACACCATGGCCAACTTCAAACTCAGTGGAGCCTCGCTGGGATCTTGGATTGAATTTGTCCGTACAGTAGGCGGAAACCGTGGTCTGTATGAAAATATCATCTGCGGTGTCCAAGAAATTGCCCATGACAAGGCTGGGAAAGTCGAGTATTCCTTCCCTAAGTTCGCCGTTATGGGTAAGACATTGACCCCGGAAGCAGCGGCAAAGGCTGATGAAATGGACATCTCGCTGCAAGCCTACCTCGACCATTATTTCAACAAGGGAGATAGCGATCCCCATCCTGATGAACCTGAAACTCCTAGACATGAGGATAATTATAATGGGGCACCATTTTAGTGCAATTGCTTCGGGGTGCCTCCCTCATTGGAGGTTTAGATCGCCCCTCCCATTCGTGCTTCAGTACCGGACTTTCGGAACATTCCGGGAGTTGACAATTACCTTCAAAGTCCAGTCCCCATTGGATTGGCATGGATGGTATCAGCACCATTAACCAGTAGCCCCTCCCTAGGGGCTTTTTTTATGGTGCCAGCCTGCCCTTCCCTAGCCTATTCGCCTCATACCACCCCGCCACGGCAGGCATCCATTCTTTGAACAGCGGGAACATCAATTCACAGAGCCAGCGGATTTCTAATTGGGCATCTGTTTTCGCCCTCAGGTCAAGGAAGTGCATTAGCGATCGTGCATTGAAGCTCACTACAAAATGCTGTCGGTAGTCGAACGGTAGCATCCCCCTGGCGTGTTCGTTGCTTAGACCCTCATGCTCAATCCTATGGGCATAGTGGCCGCACAAACTCAGTGCAATCTCCTTGTCCTCATTCCTCATCTCCTCGCTGTAAAAATAGCGCTTTCCAGAGCGATCGGTGTATTGGCCAATGGGACGAAAATAGATGACTTCCTCAATATCTTTTTGACCTTGGGCAGCCTGTACAATGTTGTCCCCGGTATACCGAAAGCTTTGGCAGTCGAAGCTCGTTCCGACCCTGTGAGTCCTTGCCTGCTGCATTACGGAATGGGGGCAATATCCGACAGCAAATGTGATTTGTGGATGCTCAAGTGGCCCGAAGTGGGGCTCTCCTTTCAGCAACCGCTTGACAATAATCTCACCTGCTTTTGCCTCGTCCTTTGGGGATTCATCTGCCACATATCCATCACTATAATCCTGGTGCATGGCAGCATAGACCACGGACTGAGGGTTTGGGGTACAGGCGATCGTTGTTACTCTGAGTAGTGGATCCATGATTAAATCTCTCCAAGCACCTATCCAACTAATTGTTTTGTGTCGGTTGATTCTAACATTTCGATTGTGATTAAGTCTGTTTCAGGTGGTAATATCTTTAGCTTTTTTAATGCCTTCATTGAAGTTGGATTACTCATAGCATTAAGAAGTTTTGCTGGTGAAGGTCTCCCCATTGCAATAATTTCAGACTGAATCTCTCTGAGTATCATTACCGTAAATTCATTAGCAGCATTAGCCTCAAACATTTCATTATCGCTATAGCCAGGGATACGGGTTGGTTCACACTCCTCGTAAAGTTCAGCGATTAATCGTTCTAAGATTTCAATCTCTTTTCTGTTTAACTCAAACGCATGGGATTGATCCTCTTTTACAGACTCAATCTCCACGATTTTAGCCTGCAATCTCAGGACTTCGTGCAGTGGTGCATTAGTCGTTTTCAAGTGTTCTAATTCAGCATAGTCCGCTTCAAGATTTAACCTTGATACCTCTTGAAGTGCTGCTGCTCGTTTGCGTCCCTCAAGGAACCCTTTGAGCGTTTTTAATCGCTCCCAAGGTGTGTTACCGATTACTTGATAACGATAATTAAACTCTGTGTTTAATGGTGAAGCCATTTTTTATCCTCCAAAAGATGCTGCTGCTAATGCCCGTCTTGCAGTACCAACACCGGTAGTATCAGAAGCCACAATCCCAGTACTGGAAACTAAGTTTGACATTGAAACAGGGGTTGTTGTATACCCATAAGCAAAAATTGCTTTATCTATTCCATAACTAGCAGCACCAAGG
>DALYGI010000056.1:0-3071 GCA_031971595.1 Prochlorotrichaceae cyanobacterium CTOTU29312 | reverse complement strand
TGTATACCCATAAGCAAAAATTGCTTTATCTATTCCATAACTAGCAGCACCAAGGTCATGTCTTGCAGTTCCAACGCCGGTAGTATCAGAAGCCACAATCCCAGTATTGGAAACTAAGTTTGACATTGAAACACGGGTTGTTGTATACCCATAAGCAAAAATTGCTTTATCTATTCCATAACTAGCAGCACCAAGGGAATGTCTTGCAGTACCAACGCCGGTAGTGTCAGAAGCCACAATCCCAGTATTAGAAACTAAGTTTGACATTGAAACAGGGGTTGTTGTCAACCCCCCATAAGCAAAAATTGCTTTATCTATTCCATATTCCGCTGCGGCAAGATAACGTCTTGTAGTACCAACTCCAGTAGTATCAGAAGCCACAATCCCAGTATTGGAAACTAAGTTTGACATTGAAACACGGGTTGTTGTATACCCATAAGCAAAAATTGCTTTATCTATTCCATAACTAGCAGCACCAAGGAAATATCTTGCAGTACCAACGCCGGTAGTATCAGAAGCCACAATTCCAGTATTGGAAACTAAGTTTGACATTGAAACAGGGGTTGTTGTATACCCATAGGCAAAAATTGCTTTATCTATTCCATATTTTGCTGCGGCAAGATAACGTCTTGCAGTACCAACTCCAGTAGTATCAGAAGCCACAATTCCTGTAGAGGAAACTAAGTTTGAAATAGATAAGTTCACTGTTGTATACCCATAGGCAAAAATTGCTTGTTTAAGAACCTCTGCCTCAATCTGTGAAAAAATGCCAGCATTAAGCCACATTACCAATACCTCCTGCAATTAACCATGAATCTGTTCCAATCTTTCTAAGAGACACCGCCGAATAAGCACCACTTGAGGTTGCAGCGCCTCCAGATACGCCATTAAGCGTTACCCCTACATCTGCATCATAGGTTGTTGCTCCTGCCCCAATTTGCCACAATTCAATCATTGTTCCAATCGGGAAGGCAACAGAGGCATTAGTAGGGATTGTGACAGTATTTGCTGATGCGTTATTCATGGTAACCACCCCATAACGATCGCTTAGTGCCAATGTGTAAGTAGTGCCAGTTTGAGCATTAATATCAGGGTCTTTGTAGGCAGCGCTACGGGTTGATCCGTCAGACTCTAATCGCCATTGTAATTCGTTACTGACATTAACTAAATCAATCTCGTTCGCAGCAGTGCTGGTGATTGCTCCTTGTTCTGTAAGAGTTAGGGCAGTTGCACTACTTACTGAACCTGTTGCCCCGGTTGCGCCCGTGTCCCCTTTTACTGAAAAGGCGACCACAACATCCCCAGAAAAACTACCCGATCCGACAGCGTTAAAGGTGACTCCAATTGTTCTGTCTGTGCCGTTATATGTGTTGGAAGAGATTGTGTATAGGGCATAAGCCGTGGGGTCTGATTCATCTAAAATCATGATTGCGGATCCAACGGTTAGCGCTTCCAGAACACTGGCTACGTTGTTGGAATTCCTGTCTGTTTCGTGGATAAAGATACTGGTAGCACTAGCAGGTAATGCATTGTTTAATCGTACTTCTCCAGTGCTTGGGGGGCTGGTTGTTGTCGCGCTGAATGTGTACTTTAATCCGAATCCGGTAATGCCATCAGCGCCCGCTGCACCTGTCGCCCCTGTCGCCCCTGTAGCCCCGGTTGGCCCTGTCGCCCCGGTTGGCCCTGTCGCCCCGGTTGGACCGGCTGGCCCGGTTGCCCCTGTCGCTCCGGTAGCCCCTTTGTTGGCAAAACTCATCACAACGTTGTCTGAGAGCGTCCCAAAGTGTCCAACATAGGTCACGGTTAGGGTTGAGTAAGTTCCACTATCCGTGCGACTATTCAGGTTATACAGCGCCCATGCGGTAGGATCTGAATGGTCGGTAATCAATAGCTGGCTTCCGGCATTAAGCCCGTTCAGAATTGAGGAGATGTTGGTGGTGTTTCTATCTGTTTCCGAAGCATAAATCGCGGTCACACTCCCTGGGGCAGCATTGTTAAATCGCAGTTGTCCAGAGGATGGCGGTGTGGTGGTGGTGGTGTTGAATACGAATAACAATCCGAACCCATCGGTACCATCAGCACCATTCTTTCCAGAGGGTACCAGTGTCCCGCCCGCCTGCATCGTTGTCCCGCCCGTCACTTCATCGGTAGTCCGTTGGAGGGTGACGTTGGTTGCTGACCCGATCGCGGTGATTTTGTATTGAGTTTGGCTTACCCCATCGTCGAAAAACAGGTAGGAGTTGACCGCCATAAATGAAGTTTGTCCTACGGTGGCCGAGACTGTTCCTCCAACGGCAGCGGGATGCACAAAACTTGCTGAGGTCGTTGTCCATGCGGGTAGTCCATTCTGTCCATTCACCAACGTGCCCTGGTCTGTCCTCTGAATGGTCATCCCCCGGAATGGGTAGGTCTGTCCACTAGCGATCGTTGTCGTGCCATATTCCCAGTATCCTGCCCAATTGGAGCCAATCACCAGCACTACCCTATCAAAGGTAATGGAGCCACCGGACGGAGTGATTTGGGCGAGGTTGTAGATTAGTTTGTAGTCTCCCCCTGGCTGTACGGAATTGCTCAATACAGATAGGTTGATGCGGGCATAGCCACTGCCGGTTACCTCCTCTAAGGCAACGGTGGTTAGGTTGTCCGTGTTGTCGTAGGTAGAGGCATTTGTCAAGGCCAGCTTAGGAGAGGCGGTCAGGTCGATCGCCGTGGCGGGGTTCAGGAATTCGTTTGATGCAACAAATGAGACTGCCATAGGTTTAATTTATAGTGATAGTAGGAGGTGATGATATTGTCCCTCGTAGCTTTTTAGGTTGAGCATAAATACATGGAATGATGTTTTCAGGATATGGCGCTATGTCCGAAGGCTCAAACGATTGCGTTGCCCATTGAGTGCCATCGCTAGTAGATGCAACATTAAAAAAGCCACCTGCGAGATATGCAATATTTATTCGATCTTTTATTGGATCAAACCATAGTGCAGCGTACCTAGACGGTTTATTTGGATGTAGCTTACCAAGGATATTATACATTCCATCACCATCAGGGGACATTGTACTAAGCGATGAGTT
>DALYGI010000055.1:0-15409 GCA_031971595.1 Prochlorotrichaceae cyanobacterium CTOTU29312 | reverse complement strand
GAAAGCAGGAAAGCGATCGTCAGATCCTGTAGTGCTGTATATTCTTGCAAAGGTTGCTCTTGAAGTCCTCGTGCCTACACCAATCTTAACGACCATTCAGGAAAAGATTCTCCGGCAAAGTTGTCATCATCACGGTCTATGCACTCTGAAGTTTCTGAAGTTAAAGAATCCAGGATCTACGGCAAAGGGGAAAATTTACTGGTCATTGAAAATGTCCCGGTTATTAGTTGCCCCAACTGTGGAACCAGCTACTTAACCTCCGCAACCCTTAAGCAAGTCGATCGGATCAAGCGAGAGCGTAAGTTAGTCTCCGTTACCAAACCCGTTCAAGTTGCTACTTTTGCCCTCACCTTTCCCAGCCCTATCGAATCCTGACCCGCACCTGATTAGAGTTTCCAAGCTTCGTTAAAAGCTGATCCCGAATCTGGTTGAGCAATGCTTCCACCTCTTCCGGGCTACTCACCTCCCGATTCTGAAGGTTTAACTCCACCTCCACGACCTGGGTTCCCGTCAGCTTGGCTAATTCCACACTGAGCCGATGCTGGGCCTCCTGTTCCGCTTTGGAGAAATGTTGGGTGTTTCGCAGTTGAATTAAGCTGGGGTAGAGGGTATCTGACCCCACATCATACTTATTTTGGGCTTCGTGTAAGGGGCTGAGAACGATGTCCTGTTGGGCCTTGGTGAGTTTGTCATAGTCCCGCCGTTGTTCTACCCGTTGACGTACCGCCTCGGCAACTTGCCGCTGCTTCTGGAGTAGAGCGGAACGGATACCCTCATAGTGAGCTTCAATTTTTGCTAAGGCCGGATCCAAGGATTGAATGTCCCGCCAAGGACGATCGCCCTGAAGATGGTTTTCCACTTGGGTAATGTCTGAGCTAACCTCCCCCTCTGCCTCCGCTTCCCGGAGTTGCTTAATCTGATTAGCCTGCAAGGTAGCGGCCCGCCTCACCGCAGCGATCGTCTCCTCAGTCAAATCACTCAGGGCAATGCCCAGTTGTTGAATGCCATCCTGAAGCACATCCAGATGTTTCTTAAGCGCCTTCACCACCTCTTCCACATGGCGAGAGCGGGTACAAGCCTCCACAGCCGTTTGAAAGCGGCTCAAGGTTTCTGGCAGTTCTGGGCGATTGGGCAGTTGGTTATACCGATGCTCTAACTCCCGTAAGCGCTTACTTTGGGCAGGCAAATAATCAAAGACTTTTTCAGCAATGGCATCATTCTCCCGCTCCACCTCGATCTGAAAGGCAGATTGAAAGAATTTACAGATAGCAACCCGATCGCGGCTGGTAATGCCCACATCCTTGGGGGGTAAAATCTCCGCCTGTTTGAAGTCTCGATCGCGGCCAAAAATATCCTGCGTTCCTGGATCCCGGATTGAACTAATTTCCTGGCCTGCTTCAGGACGGAGGCGGATTTTATTGGCCCGGAGTAAACCGGCAACGCAAGCTTTTATGACCTCGCCGGAATATCCATAGGGCGGCCCGCCAAATTGTTTCAGCAACACTGCCCCAGATAAACCATTGGCGTTCAAAAGCTCCTCTTGAATTCGCTGGGGAATTTGCCCCGTACAGGTAAACACAGGTTTGCCACTTTGTAATTCCATTAACCCTAAACGATCGTCTCCGGTCATAAATTTCTGAGAGATGCCGCTAGCATCCGTTTGTAACAGTTGTTGGAGTTCTAAGGTTTTAACGGAGATATTCAGGTAACGATCGTAAATTTCTGGCAAAGTCTGATTGGCCACTTGGATTAAGACGGTATTAAAGCTAGACCCTAACCCCATCAGGTCTAAATTACGTCCTCGGAAATAAATCTGTCCCTGGAAAAAAGCTTGGGCCACGGCTGTTTTAACCTGGGCATTGAGGGATTTCATACGGGCTTCTTCATCCGAGGTTAAACGTCGCTTGTCAGGGGTCAGGCTTTCCAGTCCTGGCTTATAACGATCGACCATGCGACGGGATTTAACTAACTCCCCTAACAGGTTTTCTAAGTCCCCACCGCGACCACTAATCCAGAGCAAACTATTCCGATACATAGGGTTAGCACTTTCCCCTAGCCAATCTCGGCTCGCCCAAAACTGGGGCGAACGACTATAGAAAAAATTCACAGTGATAACCGTGGGATCGATTTTGGAAATTAAGCGCTCTGGCTGAACATGGGGGCTATCGCTGTATAAAACCAACCAGTTAAAGTTTGTGCCTTTATACTTAGGAAGGCCGGCATCTCCCACCAGTTGCTTTAAGTTATCCTGAACCAACTTACTCATCTCTGGGGTAGAAGCGTGGTGAGTATCTCGCTCCCGTGCCCATTCTTGCCCCAAAGTACTTAGCAGCTTGTAGCCAGTTTTCTCCGCAAAAGAGAGCAAGTTTAACTCCCGTAATCGTTCCAAAGTCTGGGTAATGTCCTTCTCTGGGTTCTCTTGCCCCAATTGTGCATACAAACATTGGCTCACCAATTGTGCCGTCGTGGGTTCCTGCTCCTGAATCACTTGCAGAAGTGCAACGGCCTTCGCCACTTGAATAGCCTGCTCGTTTTCCTGTACCTGCTCATGGCGGATAATACGATTCATCGTGTTCTGAGCATCATTGTCTAAAGCAGATTGCTGAATGTCGTAGACATCCGCCAAGGTGACCAAACTTCCCAGAGGACGATCGCCCAATTGTTTTTCTCGAAAGAGTTCTCCCAATAACTGCAATAACCCTCGAATGGCATGATCATCACTACGGGCCCGGGCCGATCGCAGGCGCAAATTAGAACTAATGGACATCAATAAATCAATATATCCCGGCAGCAGGGGATACACCTCCAAAAAATCCTGTTCAGTGAGAGATTGACATTGATAACCGTAAAGTTTTAGGGCCGATCGGTGTTGATGAAACAAAGCTTTTAAGGATGCTTCATGCTGGGAATGTTTCTTGAGTAAACGCTTATGTACCACATCTCGAATATTGGCAGGCGCAAGATGAACCCGCAACTTTGGTGGAAACCGATCCTTAAGTATGCCAATATTACTTTGATCATCACTATCTTCAATCTTTTGCTGACCCGTTACGAGTAGCCAAACCTTACCCTTCAGTTTTTGACCTAAATCAGAAACAAAGGAGTGTAACTTCTGCGACTTATCACTATCCTGATAAATATACTGGCTAACCTCATCCACCACCACAAATAAGGTTTTTCCCGGCGCTCGATACTTCAACATCTCAGCGATCGCTTGGGTCGTTTCAGACACCGATAAACTGCTCTCCATTCGGGATCCCGCTCGACTGTCATACCAACTCAGGGGGTCAGTATAACGATCGGGATATAAGTGATGCAGTACTAAGGAAAAATCTTCATCCGCAACGGAAGATCCCCTAGCCTCATTCCAGGGTTGGTTCAGAACTTCTGCCGCCATTTCTAGAAAACGTTCCCACTCTCCATTCTGCTCCAACTTCAGTTCATGGTTAGCCACATGATCGTTTTTGCAGTATCCCAAACGTATTTGCAACTCTCGCCGCACAACAGAGTGAATTTGTTCATTATCCCGTGCAGAAGATCCCACATCAAAAATAACGGCGAGGGGATCGATCTCTTGTTGTAAGGCTTCCCATTCCTGACGTAATACCTTCGATTGTGGCGACTCATCCCGACGTAACAGGGCTTCTCCTAAAGGCTGACCATCCGGCAGCACCACTCCATCCAAAGCCAATCCCAAAAGCTTGGCAAAACTGGACTTCCCTGAACCATAAAATCCAGAAATCCAAGAGGCGGGCAGTTCAGGCCCATCTGGGCGTTGCAATTCACTGGCTAATGCTCTAAGCAGACGAACAAACTGTTCATGAATGCCCTGATTTTTGGTGTATTGATACCGTGGATCATCCTCTGGATACCCTCCTGTAATAATGTACTCCCCCACCTCCGAGGCTAATGCCTTGGGATCCTGTTCGTGGAAGTAAATCACGGGGGGAATATTACGAGTTACAGATTGGGCAAAAACGTCTTTGATCAACATAGAACAGCACCACAGGCAAGAGAAATTGGAGAAAACTGAGGCCGTAACCTAGGGAGAAGAACCGCTGAGGGCTCAGGCATAGATACGAGGCCGATAGTCTCGATCAGCGTCTAACTCATCCATAAAGGATAGAGATTGTTGATCCTTACGGGAGCCAGGGTAGAGGAGAACCACCGGTAGATTTTGAGTTTTTCCATCTAATTGTTTCAATAAAGAGGACGATCGGAGAAAAGGATAAAGGGAGCCAAGGCGGGAAAGAAAAATTAAGGAACGATCGGATTCAATGGGATATTTTTGAGTAAAATCAGCAATCACTGCAATCACATCCGCAGCGATGCCATCCTTTCCTTCAATGAGTAGGGATAGTTTGTCTTTCAGATAGTTCAAAGCACGGGTGGGATCCCCCTTATCGTATTGTCGATGCTCCATGCGGGCAATGCTGTCCCGCTCACGAGGGGGCAATTGTTGGACTCGTTTCAAAAAGAGATAGTGAAGAGAAATGGAAAGTACATTCCAATCTTTATTTCTCAACTCATCACTTAAAGTCTGTATTTTCTGGCGTAGATCAAATTCTTGTCTAGGGTTATAGACCAAAATAGCAAAACGATAGTTTCGCATGGTGCTAATCTGGGCACCTCCTTCTAAATCTCGTTTTAACTGAGCGATCGCTGTATCCAAAGAGGTCAGTAAGGAATCTGTCATGATGCAGCCTCCTGAAAGTTTACACGCTCTAGCCCTAACTCAGAAATTGCCCAGGTAGTTAAATCAGGGTATTCCCAATTAAACTCATAGACATCTGCAAGCCGCCTAAATTCTAAGCAACTTAAGCGACCTAAACGTTGATCTAAGATAGACCCCGTTAGCCCCATAGATCGCCAATAAGGATTATTGAGTAATGTACCTTGAAAACTTAAATCTTTGAGGACATAAAGCCAGTAGGTTAGCGCTTGGTCACTCACGCCAGAAAATGATAAAGAACGATCGCCAGTTTCCCCACTACACAATCCGGCCTCTGCCGCAGAGGCAATTAACCCTGTCGCCATACGGTTCGTAGTGGAAACAGACCAGGCTTTATCCTGTTGTTGAGTAACCCACCGAGCAACTATATCTCGATTAACCATTGGGTTTTGGGCGATGCGCCGCTGGTTCAAAAAAACATCTGTAAACGATCGATAGAGGGGATCAGTCAATTGGAGATGCCAATGACAAATGTTTTGGCGGGTAAGCCAATCCCTGGGTTGCCACTCCACTAAAATTTTCAGGGTGTTCGGATAGCTATCGTAGCGATAGCCAAACTCATTAAGGAGAGACCGAACCCTTGACATACTTTTGTTACCAAACCACCGTTCTTCAAAGGCGCGTTCCAGACATTCTGCTTTTGACCAAGCTAGCGATCGCTGTTGCCAATAGAGACTTGACTCTTCCACCAACAGTGAAACTCGTAGCAACTTCGTGTGCGGGGTCTCTACCTCCCGGCCGTGAGGTGAAATCTCAGGGGACAATTTAGAGCGAGCAGTTTTAGGCAAGGTGGGCAGCATCAGAAATAGACACTCATTCTCCAGAGTCATTCTCTAGTCTATAGAATGGCATAGGATAATTATCCTCTAAAGGTAACAAAGCCGATGTAAGTTGTTTCATCTGTAAGCCCCAATCCATGGGGGGAGCTTTCAACTCTCGCCCATAGGGAACCACCTTATAGGAAGGTTGATGTCCTGGAATAGTAATCGCTGTTTTAAAATCTTCTTCTGAATAGTCCTTCGTCAAAACCAGTGGCACATCTAGAATGGTCTCTGGTGCCTGCATCAGGTTCGCTAGCTTGTGTTCCCGTAAGCGATCCGCTAATTGCTCATCCATCTCAAATCCCCAGAAAAAAGGGGTTCGCACTTGATCCGGTTGACTTAATTTCCAACGAATTTCCCGATCGACGGCGATCGCTGCGGCTCGAACAGCTTCTAACGCAGCCCACTTGGACGTTATTGGCAATAAATCTGCCAAGATAAACCCGCCACCGTCCTCATCGACCAAATCGGTTCGCCACCACCCTAAACGAGGGGGATCACAGAGTCCTTCCCCTGCCCAGGCAATCAAAAATTGAAGTGAGAGAATCTGATCCAGTGTATCAAAAGGGATCCGAGGCATTTTAGCGACTGACAGCATAATAATAAATTAGTCATATCACGGATCATCATTCCTGCGGATATTCCTTCCACAAACTTGTCTGCTCCCTCAAACTGCAATACAGACCACTCCCGATCTACTTCAAGAGACTAAAACTAAAGAATCTGAGACAAAAACTGCTTGGTTCGATCGGCCTTGGGGTTGGTAAAAAATTCCTCCGGGCTAGCTTCTTCCACCAAAAGCCCATCCGCCATCAAAACCACCCGATCGGCGACTTCCCGCGCAAAGCCCACCTCATGGGTCACACACACCATGGTCATCCCTTCATTGGCCAGGGTTCGCATTACGTCTAGCACTTCCCGTACCATTTCCGGATCGAGGGCGGAGGTGGGTTCATCAAACAACATAATCCGGGGCTGCATGGCTAGGGCTCTGGCAATGGCTACCCGCTGCTGTTGTCCCCCAGACAATTGACCGGGATACTTTCGGGCTTGCTCCAAAATGCCAACCCGCTCTAACAGTTGCAGTGCCACTTCCTCCGCCTTGGCTTTGGGCCAGTGACGTACCCAGATGGGGGCAAGGGTCACGTTTTCGAGGACGCTGAGGTGGGGGAACAGGTTAAATTGCTGAAAGACCATCCCCACTTCTCGGCGGACCGTTTCAATATTTTTGAGGTCATGGCTGAGGCGAATGCCATCCACCACAATGCTGCCCTTTTGGTATGCTTCTAGGGCATTAAAGGTACGAATAAAGGTGGATTTTCCTGAACCGGAGGGGCCCATGACGACCACCACTTCCCCCTTGTAAACCGTTAAACTTACGCCCCGCAGCACATGAAAATGATTGGCATACCATTTTTCTACCTGGGTTGCCACAATCATCGGCTGACGATCGTTTCCGGTAAGGGAGTCTGAAGCCGTTTCCAAGAGGGATAGGGTCATAGGAAGAGGTTAGGTAAGTTTAGGTAAACTAGGGACAGGGGTGATGCTGCAATTCATTGCTCCATCGGGATTATAGTCTAAAGGCCTGGGGGTAAACCGAGGGTAGTCCAGGTTACCGTTCTCGATCGGCTTAAATACCCTTGAACTCTACTGGGAAATCTACTCTACTTAAAAAAGTTGTTTAAAAAAGTCCAGCATACGGACGGCAAGGGCATGGTTTGTGTACTGGGCCCATACCCGATCGAGCCCTTTTTGCCCTAATTCCTGCCGCAGCGCGGGGGATTCCATCAGTTGAACTAAACAGCCCCGTAAGGCATCCCCATTGCCTTCAGGAAAAACAACCCCGCATCCTGGATGACATGGGGAATTTCCCCAGAGTCGGAGCCCACTACTGGTACCTGGCAAGCCATCGCTTCAATTAAAACGTGGCCGAATTGTTCTTTCCAGCCCTTTGCCGTTAGGGTGGTTTGGGCTGTCAGGGTTTCCGAGGGCAAAACCATGGTATCCATCACATTGATATACCGATAGACCTGATCGTGGGGCACACTATTAATAATGATCAGCCGATCGAGAATACCCGATCGTCTCGCTTCTTCTCGAATTTGGGCTTCCAGTTCCCCCCGGCCCAACAGCACCACTTTCCACAATAGCTCTTTCAGGGGAGTGAGGGCCTTCAGCAGGGTTAAAATCCCTTTTTCAATCACAAATCGCCCCACAAACCCCACCACAAATTCCTGGGGTTCAATTCCCAATTCCGCCCGTAATTCTGGCTGAGCCTGGGGGCGAAACAGATCTTCATTCACTCCCATAGCCCCCCCTACTGTCCCAACGCTTTTAACTCATTGGCCCTCGCAATATCCAAATTGGTGGTATATTCCACCACCTTATCCTGAGCCAGGGCATAGTTGGGATCTCCTTCCGGCACCAGCAACAACAGTTGAATCGACTGATCCCAGGTTTCCGCAACCGTCCCCCACTCTTCTGCCGTCTGAGCCGTTTGAGCCAATTGTGCCGCCTCCATGGCCGCATTAATCGCATCTCGCCAGGGCGTGGCAGACTCAATCACAACCTCAGGGCTTGCTACCGGCTCAGGAGTAGGGGCAACGTCCACGGGTGGTAGGATTTCTGTATCCGTGGGGGGTTCCGGGGAAGGAATAACTTCCGGTGTTGCGCTGGAAACCGGGGGTGGAATTTCAGCCACAGGGGTTTCTACCGGTAGGGGCTCGGAAGAAATGGTAGCCAGCGGTTCCGGGGTTTGATCAAAGAGGAAAAAGCGATAGTAAGCCCCGGCCCCTGCAAACAGTAAGGCCACGATCGCCGCTAGGGAGAGGGGCAGCAAGGGGAATCCTGACTTTTGGGGCAGTTCCTCTTCTTCAAATTTGGGGATTTCTCGTTCCGGGCTAGGAGCAGACTCTTCGGTGTCAGCCTCCATCCATCCATTCCCATTCTCAGCCTCATACCCATTGCCATTCTGATAACCATCCGCCTCATAGCCATCTCCAGGGGAGGACAGATCGAAGTCCTGAGCTTCTTCCACTGCCGCGAATGGCTCTACCTCGTCAGAGGTTTCCTCCACATCCAGATGATCAAAGGAGGCCGCCGCATTCCCAAAAGAGGCATCCCCACTATCCTCAGGGCTATCCTGAATTTCAAAATCATCAAACTGCTGGGGCTCCAACAGGGTTTGATCGGGGGTCATTTCGGGCTCAGCATTTTCGGGAACAGGCAGGGTAAAGTTTGAGATCATGGCAGGGGGGCCAGAGACCTTGGGCCCGCCATAGGCTAAGTCATGTCGCCACAACACCGCCTCTTGCCCTGGAAGCCTGGCATAGATGTGAATGGGCATGGCCGGAACCTGTAGGCGGGCCAGGGCCTCTTCCAAATACTCAACGATCGATGCTTCGTGACCTTCTAAACTTGCCCCTTCGAGGAGTAAGTGCAATTCATTACTACGACGAGTCGCCTTCGTCGTGATACTTTGAGACTGTAACGATCGATTCAAGAGTCCGGAAATGACGCGGGGATCGCCGGTTTTAGCTAATTCCAGAAAATTGGTCTGTGTCATGGCTCATGTTCTCAGGCGAAAGGCTAAGGCAGGGAGAAGAAAACTTGCTGCTGTTTTACCACATCCTGTCAGAAGATTTGCCATTGCAGGAAAAAGAAATTGACCTGAGCCCCCAAAGTGATGTGGAAGTGATGCCGATCGCTGTATCGATCGATAGAACTGGGTAAGCTTAGGAAATCTAACGGGTAAATTTAAACCCTGTCTTAAGACACTGAGTTGCTAACTTCCTACTCTCTTCTTATGAATTTACTTGCAATGCGGCGCTGCACCAAGCCTCTTAAGCCTAACCCTTTTGAAGTTTACCGAGATCCGGTTACGGGGCAGTGGCGAATCCATAAACCCCAAATACTGGTCACTCAAAACGCTGACCACTCAAAATCCTGGTCACTCAAAATCCTGGTCACTCAAAATCCTGGTCACTCAAAATCCTGGTCACTCAAAATCCTGACCATTGATTAAGAATAGTGGTAATAGACTGACACAGGGCCGGATGACAGGTGCCATTACTCCCAATTAAGCATCCCCACTGACTGGGATCCCCCTGGTTATAGCGCAGGCTCAGGCCATCTTCTCGGCTTAATTTTCCCCCTGCTTCGGTCAATACTAAATCTGGCGCAGCCAAATCCCAATCCTTGGGGGCGGAACTGCCCGACAGGGACAGGTAGACTTCTCCGGCCTGCTGAAGAAGTTGCACCATTTTGAACCCCAGACCTCCCCCCCAAATGTGTTGCTTTACGGGAAAGGCCTGGAGTAGTTCGGCAAACCGGGGATAGTTGCGATTCCGTCCAATCACCAGCCGCAGATCTGCCATCTGATAGCGACTGGACACCCGCACCGGTTCCCGGACGAGGGTTCCTGCTTTGGGGTTGCCATACTCCGCAAAAGCCCCCTGACCTCGGATAGCTGTGTAAAGCAGACCCTCCATGGGCACCGCTAAAATAGCCAACACAGGGCGGTGCTGGTGCAAGAGGGCTAAATGTAGGGTGAACTGGCCCGTCCGCTCAATAAAGTCGCGGGTGCCATCGATCGGGTCGAGAACCCAAATCCAGGGCTGAGGCAAGGGATCGGGCCGGAGGGCATATTTGTCGTTTTCTTCACTCAGGTACCCAAAGGCTGGGTCAGGAAAAGCGGCCTGTAGATGGCTAATGACTTGGTGATTCACGGTTAAATCCGCAGCAGTTACAGGCCCCTCGTCCCTCTGTTGAACCTCCAGATTTCCCCGTCCCTGATAGAAATCCAACAAGACCCCCACCCCATCCCAAACGATCGTTCTGGCAATTTCTAAACAGCGATCGAGGTGGAAATCGGTCATGGGGGAATTGGGAATTCAGAATTGGGAATTAAGAATGCAGAATTAAGAATTGAGGACTGAGAATGGAGAATAAAGAATTGATGGTTCAAAACTTATAGCTCGAAACTCAACACTCATCATTCAAAACTCAAAACTCAGAACTCAAAACTCAACTTAAATGATCGTTCCATCGGCGATCACGGCATTTTTAAGAATGACCACAATGCCACTGCGGATATAAAATCCCAGTTCTTCTTTGTTGGATTCTTCGACGTGATCTTTGTTGATGATTTGGACGTTGTTGCCAATGCGAGCGTTTTTATCCACGATCGCTGCTCGAATGGTACAGCCGGAGCCGATGCCTAGGGGCTGCATGCCAGAAGAAACTGCGTTTTTGCGCTCTTCGTAGGCTTGGTAATAGTCTGCCCCCATAATCAGGGAGTCCTGAACGATGCTATTGGATTCGACGCGGCTTCTCACCCCTAAAACTGAGTGGTGAATGGTGCAATCTTTGAGAATACAACCTTCCCCAATGATGGATTCTGTCACCTGGCAATCTAATAATTTGGTGGGGGGGAGATAGCGCGATCGGGTGTAGATGGGGGCTTTATCGTCGTAGAAGCTAAAGGGAGGATGGGGCTGTTGGGTCAGGGCCAGATTGGCTTCATAGAAGGCCCGAATGGTTCCAATGTCTTCCCAGTAGTCATCAAAGAGATAGGCCTGGAGTTTGTAGCCTTTTTCCGCTGCACCGGGAATAATTTCCTTGCCAAAGTCCGTTTGAGAGGTGAAAATCCGCTCTAGCAAATCCTCTAGGGCCTTGCGCTTAAAGACATAAATGCCCATGGAGGCAATGTAGGGCTTTTGTTTGGCGGCTTCCGGGTCTAAACCGAGGCAGGTGGTGTCTACCTGCATGGCTTTGAGGGCATCCCCCTTAGGCTTTTCGCTAAAGTCAACGATCTCGCCTTGGTTGTTAATTTTCATCAGACCAAATTCCGAGGCGCTATCTTCCGCAATGGGCACCACGGACAGGGTAATATCGGCTCCTGTTTCCCGGTGGTGTTTGACAAAGGCGCTGTAGTCCATGCGGTAGAGGTGATCCCCAGAGAGAATTAAATATTCATCTGCGTCCCACTCCTTAAAGAGCCAGAGGTATTGGCGTACCGCATCCGCTGTGCCCTGGAACCAGTCGGGATGGTCGGGGGTTTGTTGGGCGGCGAGAACTTCCACAAAGCCTTCCTGAAAACCACCAAAGTTGTAGGCACGGGCAATATGACGGTTTAGAGAGGCGGAATTGTACTGGGTGAGTACATAAATTCGGTAGATCTCCGAATTAATACAGTTGCTGATGGGGATATCAATCAACCGATACTTGCCAGCGAGAGGAACTGCGGGCTTGGCCCGGAGCTTTGTGAGGGGATACAGACGAGTTCCAGCCCCGCCACCTAAGACAATTCCTAAAACTTTCTTCACAATTTACTCTCCCAAACGTCCAAATAAATAGCTCAAAATATCTATTCCAGTGTCGGATTGACCGTACCCGTTGGCAAGGGGATCAGGGAAAAAAGTGGATTGCAGTATTCTAGATCACAATTAATGCCCTGTTTAACGGGATGTAGCACTATTCTCAGATCCCTGGTTTCTGAGAAGCATCAAGTATCAAGTATCCAGAAATTAGGCTTCGCTCTAGGGATCTTGGCTCTTAAGTTGCCTATGCCGTATTGCTGAACGACTAAGCGACTGAACTACTGAACGACTAAGCTACTAAACTACTGAACTGCTGAACTACTTAACTGATGGAGGTAAGCCAGCCCCGCAGTAAATAATAAATTTGGGTTAAATATTCCTGGATCAGGTCACCCGTTTGGGTCATGGCCCGTTCGTTGGGGATGAGGTCTTCAGGAACCCGGTATTTATGGCGAAAATCCCCTTCTTCCTGGACGGTATAAAAGTCTGTGGCCCGGGGAATGATCCGCACGCCCCCTTCCCCTAAATCCCCTAGGGTTTTCTCAAAGGTGGCGGTAGCCCGTTGCATTTGCAGCGCGGAGGAGACCAGAACGATCGATCGGACTCCGGTTAGACCTTGTTTTTCATCCGTTAAGACCGATCGCACCGTATCCGCACTCGCTTTGATGGAGCCTGTGTCATTGCGGACAATAATACTGCCCTGGGGAACCCCTAAGCTGGTCAAAACCGCTACAACCTCATTATTTTCTTGAGCGAGATCCCCGGAGCCCTTGATATTACTCCGCCGATTGCCCGTAACAATCATGACAGGTGTTCCCGTTCTAAAGAACAGATCGGAGGCATACCGTAAACGATCGCCGGTTTCCGTGAGTTCAATTTGGGTACGGGGTGGAATGGCGGGGAGGGTAGTGCCTTGGGCTAAAACCACCATGACCGGGGCCGCCTGACCAGCGGTGGCTCGGATCTCTTCGGCCACGGGTTGCTCGACCTGCTGACTGAGCCAGTAGGCGGTGACGGGCATACTACTAATAAAGAGGGTGAGGAAGACCCAAAGCTGGCGGTTTTGTAGGGTCTTGGCATCAAACTTCACGTCTGACCATGGGATGAGTAGGATCAGGGTGAATAGGGCAAAGCCGAGGGGACGCAGGGGCAGGGATAGCACACTCCAGGCTTCGGAGACCACGCTAGTATCCGGCTCAAAAAAGGCCAGAACTAGCAGACCCACCATAACCAAAAAGCCGAGGGTGGTATAAAAGGCAGGCTGAATAAACTGTTTGAGGATATACCAGGCAATGACACCGATCAACAACCACAAGAGGATCTGAGTTAACAACTCAAACATTGCTGGTACTCCTTAAAAGTGACGCACAGTGAACAGGACTTCGGGTGCTTGGTCAAGCAAGTTTAACGCAAGCATTGTACTGGTCAAGGGGCCTTTGGCAAGCAATTTAGTTCAGAACGGGAAAATATCCTAGGAATGCGGGAAGGGTTGGGGTGATTTAGCGGTTGCGACTGAGGGAGGTTAGGCGTTCGCCGCTACCGATTAAACCGGCAATGGCAAGGCTGGGTTTGATTTCAATGCGGCTGACTTGGGACAGGTGAATGCAGACGCTTTCTTCGGGCAATTGTAAGATTAACCAATCGTTTTCTAAAAAGGCGGGCAGTCCTTCTTGCAAAATATCGGCTAGGGAGCGGGTTTCCCCTGCGGCAACGGTGGCCAGGGTATAGAGGTTATAGGTTTCGGACTCGCCGTTAGTATAATGAAAGGCCAATTGGGCGTAGTCTTCGATGGGGCTGGTGTACATGACAAATACTCCTCATGAACCGGTATCAGAATGCTGAAAACTTCCCTACTATGGCATACCGGGCGTACCCTAGACTAGCGCCCCTAGGCGTACCCTAGCCTAGATACTAGGCACACCGGAGTAGATGATTTTATTTAGGAGCTATGGCAATGGATTACAAGACTTCAGGGGTTGATGTAGAGGCTGGGCGATCGTTTGTGCAACGGATTAAAGGAGCGGTCGGAAGCACTCGCCGCCCGGAAGTCTTGGGAGATCTGGGTAGTTTTGGCGGCTTTTTTCGGCTGGGGAACTATCAGGAGCCGGTTTTGGTGGCGGGCACAGACGGCGTGGGCACCAAACTCAAACTAGCCCACCTGCTCGATCGTCATGACACGGTGGGGATTGACTTGGTGGCCATGTGTGTGAATGATGTGCTGACCTCTGGGGCCGAGCCGTTATTTTTCTTGGATTACCTGGCCACAGGGCATTTAGAGCCTGCCCAACTGGCCGCCGTGGTCGAAGGCATTGCCGCCGGATGCCGATTAGCCAACTGCGCCCTGCTGGGGGGAGAAACCGCTGAAATGCCAGGCTTTTATGGCGGCGGCGAGTATGATGTGGCGGGGTTTTGCGTGGGAGTGGTGGAACGATCGCAGTTGATTGATGGGTCGGGCATTGAAATAGGGGACAGGGTAATTGCCCTTGCCAGCAGCGGCGTTCATAGCAATGGCTATAGTTTAGTTCGCAAAGTCATTGAAGTGGGGGGATGGAAGTGGAGCGATCGTCTCGACGTTTTCCGGGGACAAAGCTTAGGGGATTATTTCCTCACCCCCACAGAAATCTATGTCCAGCCCGTTCTGTCCGCCCTAGAAGTGGGGATTGGGATCCGGGGCATGGCCCATATTACGGGGGGAGGCCTGCCGGAAAACCTGCCCCGTTGTTTGGCTCCTGGGCAAAGTATTCAAGTCGATCGTCACTCCTGGTCTATTCCTCCGGCCTTTCGTTGGTTAGCCAGCGTGGGGGACATTAGCGATCGAGATTGCTTTCATACCTTTAATATGGGAGTCGGTTTTGCCACGATCGTCCCTCCGTCCCAAGTCGATACCGCCCTGAATTTCTTTGGGCAAGCGGGTTGCCGTCCCTGGGTTTTGGGGGAAGTGGTGCCAGGGGCGGGGGAAGTGCTGGGATTGCCAGATTGATCCCTTACACTAAAACCAGTCCATCAAATCGCCTAGCTACCAGCCTGAACCAGAAGAATTGCCATGACCAACCCCACCGCTCGTACCCCCTCCCAAGCCTATACCCTCAACCCCCCCGTTGAACTATCGCCCCGCTACTGGATCCCCTTAACCTTGGTGGCGGGCGCAGTGCCTTTACTGCTGTGGAAACCGATCGCAGCGATCGGGGTTTCCCTGTTCGGGTTATTTTTGCTCTACCAAGCCATTTCCCTGCGGCTACGGTTCACCGAAACCGCCCTGACCATTTACCGGGGAGACACCCAAATTCGCACATTTCCCTACAAAGATTGGCAAACCTGGCAAATTTTCTGGCTCCCCGTGCCCATTTTGTTTTACTTCCGCGAAGTGAAAAGTATTCACTTTTTGCCCATGCTTTTTGAAGCTCGCAAACTCCAAGCCTGTTTAGAGAAATTTGTACCCCGGTTTAGGGAGTAGGGAATGGGGAATAGGGAGTAGGGAATAGGGAATGGGGAATGGGGAATAGGGAATAGGGAATGGGGAATAGGGAATAGGGAAT
>DALYGI010000054.1:13513-15469 GCA_031971595.1 Prochlorotrichaceae cyanobacterium CTOTU29312 | reverse complement strand
CATTCCCTATTCCCTATTCCCTATTCCCTATTCCCTATTCCCCATTCCCTATTCCGCCAATAACCAATCCCCATCATCCCCTTCGGGAATTTCCGTTTGCCGGGGCGGACGCAGGGCTAAGATCACCTGACCCCAAATTTCAATCCCGTCTGAGTCCAAGCAGTCCTGGGGCAGCCATTCTAACAAACCCGATTCCACCCCCGATCGTTTGACCCAGAAAAAGCGATCGGCCTGCCACTGCCGCCGAGCCAGATCCACAATGACCAACAGGGGATCCGCTTCCTGAAGCCCCAAATCATTGCCCAGACTGCCTAAATGGGGTAGGTCTCCCACCTGGGCTGCCACCGCAATGGGGTTTTGACACTCTTGAATGACAGACCATCCCGGTACCGCCACATAGCGACCAGCAGCAAGGCTATACACCGGAAAACCCCGATCGCTTTGGGGAGGCTCTGGCGGCAAGGCCTGACCGAAGGGCTCGGAGAGGTGATCTTGGAGGGGCAAAATTAGGGGAGCCCCTTCCTCCGCATTAACCCGATAGAAGGGCCAGCGGGGGGGGACTTGCTGGGGCTGGGGAGCCCATTCCAGTAATAAGCTTTGTAATTGCTGCCGTGCCTCTGGGGAATGCACCATCTGAAGCCCTTGGGCAATTAAACGGGATCGATCCTGCAATTCCGATCGCTCTCGGGCCCAGCGCCAATATTGATGGGCCAAGGCATCGCCAGGATGATCGCTAAAACCGGGGGGACGCTCCTTGAGTTGCTGAAACTCTCGATAGGCTTTGGCGAGGGCGCGGGTTTGATCCGCATCGAATTGACGGTCTTGGGCAAAGGTGGCGGCTTGAAGGCGCTGGGAGGGAGTTAAACTGCGTAATTCATAGAGGAGATCGCTGCCCCGTTGCTGAAAATAGGACTGCACACTGGCACTCATCCCCAAGGGGACGATCGACTCAAACACCTGGGCGGCAACCATGACCTGATTTTGTTGAATAGGCTCCAGCCCCGTTTCTTCAAAAATTTGCACCGAGCTATAGCCCGATCGCTGAAGTTGTTGACAGGCTTTGCCCCAATCTACCCAGGTTTGTTCTTTGCGGCGCAACAGTTGCAGCAACGCTTGACAGGTCTCTGGATCGAGATCGGTGCGGGTCACAAAGCCTAAAAAAGGAGGGGGAGCATCAGTCATTGAGGGTTACGGGGTGGAACGGAGAGCAGCTAAGGAGAGCAGATCTAGTATACGCAAGGGAGGGCTTGGGTTAACGCTTGGGTGAGGGCTTGGGTTAAAACCTGATAGTGGGCGGGGGGATGGATGCTGCTGAGGGTCAGGCGTACCCGATCGCTGCCGGGGGGGACGGTGGGGGATCGAATGGCGGTGGCTAAAATGCCTTGATCTTCTAGGGCTTGAGCTAGGGCGAGGGCTTGGGCTGGGCTGTGCAGGCGGATGGGTAAAATGTGGCTGGGGTCAGGGCTGGTGGTATATCCCAATTCCTGGAGATGCTGGTGCAGGAGATGCTGGTGCAGATTCACCCCTTGTTGATGGAGGTAAGTCCGCTCTGAATCAAGGTGAGGCATGAGATCTAAAGCGCCCTGAATTGCGCCGATCGTTGCGGGGGGGAGGGCGGTGGTGTAAATCAGCCCCGGACAGGTGTTAATCCAGTAGGTTTTGAGACGTTCACTACACCCCACGATGGCCCCAAAACTACCAAAGGCTTTACCCAAGGTGACGATCGTTACATCCACTTCCGGGTGAGGGGCGGCTAATCCTTGACCCTGATCTCCCAAAACCCCTACCCCGTGGGCATCATCCAGGTATAACCAAGCGTTATAGCGGTCAGCAAGGGCTACCAGAGCGCCCACATCAACCCGATCGCCGTCCATACTAAACAGGGTTTCGGTGACAATGCCAATGCGGTTATAGGGCTTATGGGGCTGATTTAATTTTTCGTTTAAACTTGGGCTT
>DALYGI010000054.1:7845-13413 GCA_031971595.1 Prochlorotrichaceae cyanobacterium CTOTU29312 | reverse complement strand
CTTGGGCTTGGGTTTTGATTGACACCTTGACTTTGTTTTAAACAATATTCTAAATGCTCTAGATCGTTATGACGGTAGCGAATAAATTGAGCCTGACTTGCCCGAATCCCCTGAAGCAAACTATTATGCACCAGTCGATCGCAAAGAATGAGGCTAGACCGATCGAAAAGGGTGGGTAAAAGTGTGCTATTCGCCTGAAAGCCTGTATTGAATAATAACGCTGCTTCCCGATTTAAAAAGGTCGCAAAATCAGCTTCCAGTTGTTCATGAATCTCTAGGGTTCCGGTTACTAACCGCGAAGCCCCAGCCCCTGCCCCATAGCGATCGAGGTAGTCCCTAGCCTGCGCCATGACCGCTGGATGTTGACTCAAGCCTAAATAATCATTACCGCTAAAATTGAGGAGGGTTTTTGCCTCACACCGGACTTTTCCCTCCCCCAAGGGTTCAATTTGGCGTAGGGTTCTCAGGCGTTGCTCTGTTTGACGATCGTTTAGGGCTTGGGTCACAAAGCTCAATTTAGGGGCGGCAAAACGATCGACCATAGAAAAGTTTTGGGTTTTGAGAATAAGGGTTAAAGCCCTAACGATCGACCTGTTTTTGATTTTGGGTTTTGAGAATAAGGGTTAAAGCCCTGACTACGAAACTGATACAGGATACAGGAGTTTATTATTGTTCAAAACGCCGCATTAAATAAGCCACCGCAAAATCGCCATTAGGGTGCTTTTCTAAGATGCTGGCTAATTGAAAAACCTGTTGGGCTAATTCATCCCCCAATTTATCAACGATCGCCCCCCGTTCCTGATCCTCCATCTCATACTTACGCACCCGGGCCTGCCACTCTGGGGTAAACAGGTGGGGAATGGCCCCATGCCAGCCTAAGCGCTCCAAAACCGACCATTCCCCCCGATCGCACCAAATGCCACTGCAATTGGGACAACGTTCCACATAAAAAGCTGAACTTTCGTGATTGGAATTACTTAAGCTCACCTTAGCCCTAGAGAGATAATGTTTACACTCAGGACAGAGGGCTGCTTTTACATCAGATTCAGGCACCTGAAAATCTTCAGTCAAACCTTCACGACACCGGCTCGGATCGGGGTCAGCTAAGTGAGGATTCTGAGCTTGCCATTTTTCGTAGGGTGTCAACGGAATCCACTGCCCCTCACAGTCTGGGCAACAGTAGACAGCAAGCTCAGGGTTTAAATTGCCCAGAGTAAGCGGGGTTTTACGATCTTTAGGACAAAGCACAGTTCCAGACAGGTTCTCAAAATAATCTTACCTATCCTACCGGATCATTGCTGAAAAAACTGCCCCTCAAAAAATCGCTGCAAAATGGGGAGTTGAACCGTATCTCGAATAATTAAAAAGATACCCAGTCCTAACAGTAAGACCAGACCCGTTTGCATGACATTTTCCTGAAGACGGGCGGGAAGCGGTTTCCCCAAAGCCCCTTCAATCAAAAGAAAGAAGAGTTGTCCCCCATCCAGGGCGGGTAAGGGCAAGATATTAATCACCGCTAGGTTGACACTAATGAGCGCCGCAAAAGCCAGCAGTCCATTAGTATCATTTTGGGCAATATTAGCGCCCCAAGCCACAATTTTCACAGGCCCGGCCAGTTGGGGGGCCGTTTCCCCAAAGTTAGAAACGAGCCGTATAAATCCCGTGACGGTTTGGTTAACCAACCCCTGAAATTGTTGGGAAGAGAGGGTAAAAACTTCCAGAGGCCCTTCGGGACGGCGATAGGTGAGCTTACCGTTGGGCAACAGGGCAACCCCAATGCGTCCCACATTCCCTTCCACTCGATCGGGGGTGACGGTGACCGCTAAGAATTGATTCTGACGATCGATCACCAGTTGTAAGGGAGTTTCTGGGTTTTGACTAATGAATTCAACTAACCGATTGCGGCTCTCTTCCCGCGCAGACAGTTCTTCGCCATTGATGGCCACAATCACATCCCCCGGTTGAATACCGGCCTGGCCAGCGGGGGAGCTAGAACTCATGACCTGGGGCACTAACACGCCGGGTGCATACTCAAAGCCATTGGGAACCCCCACCCAGGCAAATTGGAGGACAAAAATGGTATAGGCAAAAATTAAATTGGCAATCACTCCCGCACTAATCACGATCGCCCGATCGAAAAGGGGACGATTGCGTAAAAGGTTGGGATCATCCGGGGGAATGGGGCTATCCGGATCATCATCGGGGAAGCCCACAAAACCGCCGAGGGGAAAGGCCCGAAGCGCATATTCGGTTTGGGGGCCTTGGTATTTTAAAAGGATAGGGCCAAAGCCGATGGAAAAGCGATTGGCGTGAATGCCCTGCAACCGAGCGGCAAGAAAGTGTCCCATTTCATGAACAACCACTAACAGGGCCAGGGTTCCGATCGCTAAAAAGATATGCATAGACCTAATTCAAATTCCTATAAATCTCTAGTTCACACAGGGGAATTCCCCCAGAGTTCATCCTCCGGGTCTGCCGTATTCTAGCGCATGGTTAAAGGTTTAATTGGAGCCAAGGGCAATCCCCGTCAATCCATGCACAATCCCTCGGTCTAGGTGATCCCTGTCGGATCCTAGCAATCCCTATCAATCCCTATCAATCCCTAGGCGATCGATGCCTATCTCCCGTTGGGCTGTGTTACTATCAGGTGAGATCACCTTCGTTACGGTTCTACAGGTACGAACGGATGACCAAGGTTTTAGTTTTAAATGCGTCCTATGAGCCGCTGAATATTACCAGTTGGCGACGGGCGATCGTTCTTCTGCTGAAGGGTAAGGCGGAGCAACTGGAACACAATGGCCGAGTGGTTTACGCGGGGTTTCCGTTTCCTACAGTTATTCGGCTACGCCACTATGTCACGGTGCCTTACAAGGAAATTCCCCTCACGCGGAAGAATATCCTGCATCGAGATGGTCACGCTTGTCAATATTGTGGTTATAGCGGCGAGGATCTCACCCTGGATCATGTGATTCCCCGATCGAGAGGGGGGGGAGATACCTGGGATAATATGGTAACGGCCTGTGTGCGCTGTAACGTGCGGAAGGGCAACCGCACCCCGGAAGAAGCGGCCATGCCCCTAGAAATTCCGCCCCATCGTCCCTACAGCAGCTTGTATTTTGAGGTGGCGAAATACCTGAAAAATGGAACCCATCAAGAATGGAAAAAATATGTGATTGGGGCGTAGAGTTTTAACCTTAAAATTGTTACAATTTCTTAAGCTATCCTAAGTTATCTTAAGCGGTATGGCGTGCCCTGTCCCTGAAAAACTGGGCAACCCCGCCTGAACTCTTATTCAGACTTCTCTCTCATCCCGACTTTCCTTCTTCCCTCGAATTCCCCATGCTGACTTTGACTCGTTCCAAGCCCCCTAACCCCCTGCCCAAACGATCGTCTTCCTGGCACCAATCCTGGAATCGATCGCTTCGCTATTGGTACTATCGCTGGCTACGGGTAGAATCTGCCCCCGAAATTTTTGCACGGGGACTGGCCGTAGGGGTTTTTGCCGGTTGGTTTCCCCTCTTTGGCTTACAAACCCTGATCAGCGTCGGCCTAGCAACGATCGTCGGGGGCAATAAGATTATTGCAGCAGTGGGAACCTGGGTGAGTAATCCCTTGACCTACATCCCCATTTATTGGTTCAACTTTGAACTAGGGCGGTTTCTGCTGGGTACGGGTCAACAATCCTTTACCCTGAACACCCTTAAATCCTGGGATGCCCTCGCCCAACTGGGTCAAGATTTTATCCAAGCGCTCTTTTTAGGCTCCTTTGTCGGCGGAGTCGTAGCCGGGGGAGCCGCCTATGGCATGGGCTGGTATGGCATTACTCAATGGAAACAGCGCCGTTTCCAACGGTAGGGCCTTATCGCTGATTGAGAACCCCTGATTGAGAACCCCTGGGTAATCAATTCATAAGGATTTATGAGGATGCCTTGATGGTTAATGCCGACCGTCGATCGGTAGGTTAGGATAGAGGGAATCAATCCAGGTTTTGTCCGGTTAGTACTTTCAGGCCGATTCTATGAATTCTTCATCCCCCAACCCGCTGCCTGCACCTTGTATCGTAGACAAGGGAATTATTATTCATAAAGACGATATGCAGCGCCTTCTCAATGATCTCCGACAAGTGCGCTATTTCCATCTTCAGGACGATCGGGTGGTCGCAGCGGGGGAGGGGCTAGTGATGGATGTGTTTTCCGACCCGACCCTTTCTACTCTGGTGGCAAATAATACGCTGTATCTGAACGTTTCAAGTTTTGATTATTTGGAGCTAAGCCAATCCTCAGAGGCGCTGTCCCAGTTTGATCTGGTTCAAGATAATCGCCGTTTGCGCCTGGTTCCCCTCAGCAATCCGCTCCAAGAGGCCGAGTGTCGATCGCTGAAGGTTGCGGCCCTGGAAGCCATGATGAATGAAGTACTTTCCGCAAGCTGGGATGTTCGCTTGGATGGTGAGGATCAACTACCGCTCTAAAGATCTACAGATCTAAAACTACAGGTCTAAAGCTACAGATCTAAAACTACGGGGCAATCTCACAGCTAAATCTACGGATAAACCTACCGCTGCAAGAGTTCTGCCGATCCCCTATTCCTAACCTATTCCCTACCCCCTAACCGAATGGAGTCCTTACAACTTTTAATTCCCACCGCCTTGGATGCCTTATTAGCGCAACGGGCTGTGAAGGAGGGACAGACGAAGGCAGATATTGTTCGGGCGGCTTTAGAAGCCTATTTGGCCCCCCAAACTCCCCTGGAACGATCGCTTCAGAAACTAGAGCGCACCACGAACGATCGGTTCGATCGCCTAGAAAGATTACTACGCCAAGAGAGGGGAACCCCCTACGGACAACGATCGGCCTCTGGCGTGGGGAGTGTCCCCGTAGCCGCGCCTTCCCCGCAGACTGACCCGGAGAATTCCCCGAACAATGACCCAGACCCTGAAGAGGAAGACGAAGCGGACGAAATTTTGCCAGAATTTTTAGAATTTGCATCTTCCGCCGTTCAACAACGCCTAGAGCTTTTATCTTGAATCTTAAATGTTGAGATCAAAGTCAAAGTCCCTCCTTGGGCGAGGGATTTAGGGCAAGGGCTAACTGCTGAAGGTTTTCGCCACTAATGCGACAGGTATACCAATCCGGTAAAACTTCTGCTCCCATGCGTTGGTAAAAACTAATGGCGGTGTCATTCCAATCTAAAACCCGCCATTCAAAGCGTCGATAATTACGCTCTACCGTTAATTTTGCTAAATATTGAAATAACGATCGGCCTACCCCTTTACTCCGATATTCTGGCAACACAAAAATATCTTCTAAGTACAGCCCCGGTCGCATGGCAAAGGTAGAGTAATTGGGGTAAAAAATCGCAAAGCCGACGGGAATCTGATCCAACTCTGCCAAAATCGCTTCTAAAATCGGATGTCCCGGCATGGTTGGCCCAAATAAATGAGCTTTCAATTCCTGAGGATCTCCCACTACCTCATCTTCTAAATGTTCATAGTGGGCTAGGGCATTAATAAAAGCAACGATCGTTTCGATGTCTTGGGGAACAGCAGGACGAACAGAAATAGAATACATG
>DALYGI010000054.1:0-7745 GCA_031971595.1 Prochlorotrichaceae cyanobacterium CTOTU29312 | reverse complement strand
ATATTTAACCAAACAGTTGAATCAAAAAGAAAGGATGGGATTATAAATTTCCCACCCTCTCTCAGGACGTATCCCGTACTTTTTTCCGTTTCCCTAAAGCGATCGGCCTAGGGGTAAACGCTAAGCAAAGATTCAGCTTAGATCTAGAACTTAGATACTGTGGGTCTAGACATCGTAATACAAGGAAAACTCGTAGGGATGGGGACGTAGGCGCATGGGGTTAACTTCATTATCCAACTTGTATTCAATCCAATTGGTAATAAAGTCTTCCGTGAATACGCCGCCCGTGGTCAGAAATTCATGATCTGCTTCCAGACACTTGAGCGCATCTAACAAAGAGCCAGGGGTAGAGGGAACCTTGACCAACTCTTCCGGGCTGAGATCGTAGATGTCCACATCCAACGGATCCCCAGGGCTGATTTGATTCTTGATACCGTCAATCCCGGCGCAAAGCATGGCAGCGAAAGCCAAGTAGGGGTTAGAAGTAGCATCGGGGCAGCGGAACTCTAAGCGCTTGGCCTTCGGATTATCGCCACTTAACGGAATCCGCACCGAAGCCGATCGGTTCCCTTGGGAGTAGGCCAGGTTTACCGGAGCTTCAAAACCCGGAACCAGACGCTTGTAGGAGTTGGTACTGGGGTTGGTGAGGGCCAAAAGGGCGGGGGCGTGCTTCAGGATACCGCCGATATACCACAGGGCTAGGTTACTGAGATCTGCGTAGTTGCCTTTTTGGAAGAACAGGGGCTCGCCACCTCTCCAGATCGATTGGTGGGTGTGCATCCCGGAACCGTTGTCGTTAAACAAGGGCTTGGGCATGAAGGTGACGGTTTTACCGTGACGACGGGCCACGTTCTTAATGCAGTACTTATAGATCATCAACCAATCTGCGGCTTCGATCAGGCGACCAAACCGGAAACCCAGTTCGCACTGGCCACCGGTTGCCACTTCATGGTGATGCTTCTCGATGGGAACCCCTAGGCTGGCCATGGTCAGCAGCATTTCGCTCCGCATATCTTGGGAGGTGTCCGTGGGGGCTACGGGGAAATAGCCCTCTTTGTAGCGAGGCTTATAGGCTAGGTTGCCGCCTTCCTCTTCTTTGCCAGAGTTCCAACGACCTTCAACGGAATCTACATAATAGTAAGATTGGTTTTCCCGTTGGTCGAAGCGCACATCGTCAAAGATAAAAAATTCTGCTTCCGGGCCAAAGAAAGCCGTATCACCAATGCCCGTAGAATTTAAATAATCAACTGCTTTTTGAGCAATGGCACGGGGACAACGATCGTATAGCTGATTGGTGCGAGGCTCTTTGATCGTGCAAATCATGCTGAGGGTCGGCTCTTTCATGAACGGATCGATCCAGGCAGTGTCAGGATCGGGCACCATCGCCATATCCGACTCGTTAATCGCTTTCCAACCCCGAATGCTAGAACCATCGAAGGGGACACCGGTATCAAAGCTGCTTTCATCAATCTGATCGTAGTGGACGGTTAAGTGCTGCCAAATCCCTGGCATATCAATAAATTTCAAATCGATCAGCTTAATGCCCTGATCCTTGACCATCTGTAGGATTTCTTGAGGGGTCTTAGCCATGAACTGCTCCTTAACGGATTAAAAAGTATAGGTTGGATTTAGCATGGTTGCTACGTCCAGCCAGGCATTTTCAAGCAGGAAGATTAAGCCAGCAATTGCCAAGCCGGAAACGTCGCAGTAAGTAATGATTCGGGATAACGATCGGAATCACCACACTGCCATTGCTGTTTCATTTCACATCCGATAGATCCTATGAAGGCTCTTACCCTAATGTTTGTATCTGTTGCTACAAAACATATAAAATTTGGTTTATTTTGATGAAGTGATGAAGTGGAGGGGCGAGTGGCAAGTGTCCAGTGGGCAATGTCCAGTGTCCACTGGTTAAGTGCAGCAGAGGGATGGGGGTTTGTGGTGAAATGCCCCCAATATCCAACCGTGCAAAAGGATAAAAGAAGAATAGAAAAACGCAGTTTCTCGTAGAACGAAGCCCAATTTCTGGATGCTATGTATGCTATGTCCCCAGAAGCCGGGGATCTTGGCACTAAAAGAAAAATAGAAAAGGGGGGCACAGGGACAGGACATTTTGGATCAAATCTTCCACCGCCTTAGCGATCGCTTTCATGCGGGTGGGGTTCCGGTGTGCCCGCATATCCGTTTCCACAAAAATACGATCGCTGTGGGGATCTGCCAAAAGCTTATGGACAATGGCCACTAGCTCCGCTTCTGTGGAAATATTTTTATAAAGTTCTGAGATGGGCTGATCTAAACGATCGTTTTTTCTCACAATGATGCCATGGTCAGGAAAGCCTATCTTATGGGCAAAATCTAGGGCTTCTTCCACGGAGCCAACCAACTTGCCGTCCATGTTTGTTTCCGAAGTTCGGTGGTGTCCCCGGATTTCATAGCCATGCTTCCGATCGACCAAGACCAATAACTCCAGGTTCGATTGCACAAAGGGAATCGAGGGATGTGCCCCAAAGCTTCCCTCACTGGCTATCCCTAGATCCACCCCGGTCTGGGTCATCGCCGCTTGTACCTTAGCCCGCGCTGCCTCTAATTGATTCCCCGATCGTTTAATCTCTCCCGTAAAGGTTCCAAATCGATCGGAGTTAAAACCCTGGGGAACGATCGTTTCCACACCGAGATGGGTTTGTAAGGCCGGGGCAATGACCTGCTCTTTGCCATGCATGGTAGCAATGACGAGGGTTCTGCCCTGGAATACCGAGGGAGGAGTCATGGGGAAATGGGAAGTCGGAAATGGGAAGTGGGAAGTGGAGAGTGGCTAAGACCACTCAAAGTGGACTGAAATCAAAGTAGACTCAACGATCGTTTTGAGTTTTGAATCGCCTTGAACCCACTTGAGTAGGTTTCCTACAGTAGGCCGCAATTGATTCGCAGGCGGAATAACTCCTATTGTCTTACCATACCAAATGGGCCAGGAAACCCGTCCCCTATTCCCTACCCCCCCATTCCCCATTCCCTATTCCCTACCCCCTATTCCCTATCCCCTAATGAAGATTCTCACCACAGTCTGCCAACCTGTCGCTACCCTCGCTTCCCAGATTGCTGTCTTTGCCGTTTGCAGTTTAATGGCAACTCCCCTAGTTCCCTTGGTGGCCCAGGCCCAGCCCGAACCCTTGGTGGCTCCCTCTGCGGTGGATGCGCCGGAGGAGGAAGGTACGGAGGAAACAGCCCCCTTGGATTTAATTCCCTTTAGTGAGGCAATTACCGATCGGGAACAGAAGGATGGTCTTTTTACTCTGTACTACGATCCTAAAGGACGCTTGGTTTCTGCACTAATCCGGCCCGATCAACTGGAGAAGACCTATTTACTCCAATCTAGCCTCAGCCGAGGGATTGGGGAGTTTGGGCTGTACCGAGGGATGCCTCTAGACTCCATGGCGGTTACCTTGCGTCGGGTGCGGAATACGCTGGAAGTGGTAGTCCCCAATGCCCTGATTCGATCGAGTCCGGGGGATGTGACGGAGGGACGGGAACGGGAGTTTTTTAGTGATTCGGTGGTGATGACGTTGCCCATTGTCAGCATTGAAGAGGGAACGGAAAACCTGCTGGTGGATCTGGATCCCTTGCTGAGTACCCTGTCTCCGGCTTTTCAGGGGTTGGCCGCTTGGGTGGGCTTTATTGGCTATGGAGCGGGGGAGGGGGTCTTGGAAAGTGTCGAGGCTTTTCCCCTGAATTTAGAGTTTGAGGCGATTTACCAGTTTATGGGAGGCGGGGCGGAGGGCTTTTTTGCGCCGCTGACGGTGCCTAATCCCACGGGGTTTAGTCTGGGGGTTCACTATAGCCTGTCGGAAATTACGCCAAACCCGGATTTTGTCCCTCGGCCAGCGGATGAACGGGTGGGCTATTTCCTCACGTCCTATTGGGATTTAAGTAAGCGACGCGATCGGGATCCCTTTGTGCGCTATATCAATCGCTGGCATTTGCAAAAGCAAGATCCCACGGCGGATCTGTCTCCCCCCACTCAGCCCATTGTGTTTTGGATCGAAAATACGGTGCCCCCCGAATACCTAGAGGCGGTGCGGCAGGGGGTTTTATCCTGGAATAAGGCGTTTGAAAAGTTGGGATTCCAAGATGCGATCGTGGTGGAGCAGATGCCCGATGATGCGGACTGGGATCCGGCGGATGTGCGCTACAACACCATTCGCTGGACGACTTCTATTGATGGGGGATTTGCCTTTGGCCCGTCCCGGGTCAACCCCTACACCGGGGAAATTCTGGATTCGGATATTTTGGTGGATGAAAACTTTGTGCGTTTTAATGTGGAGCAGTTTCGGGCCTTGGGAGAGGATCCCCTAGGGGGGCCTCTGGCCTGGTCGCGGTTGACCCAGGATCCCCGGATTTGTAGCGCTCCGTTGGGGTTGTTAGTCCTCAAAAATCCGACCCTGCGGGAAAAACTGCCGGACTGGAATAGCCCCATGGGCGGGATCGATCGGTGCTATAGCCAGCATTCTCGTCAGTTATTATCCTTGGGGGCGTTGTCCCTGTCCCTGTCTCAGGATGCCCTGCCCAGCGGCCCGGAAATGAGGAAATTTATTGAGCAGGCGGTGCAGCATGTGGTATCCCACGAAATTGGCCACACCTTGGGATTACGGCACAATTTCCACGCGAGTACCTACCGCACCCCGGAAGAGTTACAAAATCCTGTGTTGAGTCAGGATGGGCTGCTCTCCAGTTCTGTGATGGACTATTTACCCCCCAACTTGGCGGCTCCTGGCGATGCCCAGGGGGATTTTTTTCCCCGCAGCATTGGGGAATACGATGAATGGGTAATTGCCTATGGCTATACCCCCTTTAGTCCCGACTTATCCCCCAGTGAAGTCCGGCGGCGCTTAAAAACGATCGCCGATCAGAGTGTAGCCTTGGACTATGGCACCGATGAGGATGCCTTTACGGACTTGGATCCGGAAATTGCCCTTTTTGATCTCAGTAGCGATGCCCTCACCTACAATCTGGGGCAAATGGACTTAGCTCAAGAGTTGTGGCACAAGTTAGATAAGCGTTACCCCGCCCAAGGGGAGAGCTACAGCGAGGGGCGCTTTGCCTTTAACCAAATTTTCTTCCATTATATTTCCAATGCCTACGCCCTCACCCGTTACGTGGGGGGACGATCGATTACGCGCTATCTGGGGGGAGATACGACGGATCGCTATCCTCTGGAGCCGATCGGTTTGGAGCAACAACGGCAAGCCCTGGCAATCCTCAACGATCGGGTTTTCCGGGCCGAAGCCTTTGACTTTCCGCCGACCTTAGCCCGCAAGTTAACCTCTCCCCGCTGGTTAGACTGGGGCAATGATCCCTTTTGGCAGCCTGTGGAGTATCCCTTAGGGGAGCGGATTTTAACCTGGCAAACCTTAATTTTGGCAGATTTGTTTGCCCCCGATCGGCTGACCCGCATACGGGACACGGCTTTTCAGTATCCAGGGGCCACCCCCCTCACCCTGCCAGAGTTGTTTGACTCCGTGCAAACGACGATCTGGACGGACTACCTCAAGTTCGATCGGGAGCAAACGGAGATCCCCTTAGTCCAACGTCGGTTGCAGCAGCAACACCTCACCCTGTTAATTTACCTGACCCAGCCCGGCTATACAGCGGTGGATAATGCGATTACCTTTCCCGAATTTTTGTTAGCCATTTACACCATCAATGCGCCCCAAGAAGCCAAGAACCTAGCCCGGCATTCCCTCACGGAACTGAGCCAAGCCCTGAAGCAAGCCAAGAACCAGGATGGCCAACTGGATCTAGACAGCCAACTTCATCTCAGCACCAGCTACGATCGGATTCAGGAAGCTCTCGATCGCTCCTAGTCCCAGAAGGGGAACGGAAACAAACTCCCCCTCTTGGGAGGGGGCTGGGGGGTGGGTCTAATCCTATTCTTGGGAGGGGGCTGGGGGGTGGGTCTAATCCTATTCTTAAACCAAGCTATAGAAAAGCCGGGGATCAGGGGGTTCAGTTTTACTATGACTCAATCCAGACTAAATCCACCCAATCCTTCTACCTCCAACCCTTGCCATGTCTACTCCCATTGTTGCGCTCCAAAAACCCAAGGATATTTCCCTCGATCAGATTGAGGCGGAATTAAAAAGTATTTGGCACAGCCAGCAGATCGGGGGCAAAGCCCTGGCCAGTCGGGCGGCAACCTTTAGTATTGTGGTCTATGAGCCTGAGGAGTTTCAGCAACTATTGGCGGCCCTAGGGTTTTATGAGGGGCCCATTGATGGCATTCACGGCCCGGCGACGAAGCAAGCTATCCGCGAAGCCCAAAAAGCCTATGGACTACGGATCACTGCCCGCGTGGATCCTGGCACCCTGGCCCGCCTACGGGAAGAAATTAAAAAATCCCCCAGCGATCGGTTAGCCATTCAAAACCCGAACCTGCGGGGCTTTAGCATTAGTGATGCCATTGCCGCCCAAAACCCCTGTCGCATTATTACCCTTTGCCCCTCCATCGACACCGAAGAAGCCATCTCTAGCCAGGTGTCTGCCTACTGTCCCATCACCAAAGGCAGCGACAGCGAGTTAATGTGCTGCGAATACATCACCCTGCGGGGGCCAAAAGCAGCCTTACAAAATCAAGGCACCCTAGTGCGATCGTTAATGATCAACGATTTGCCTAAATTTGTCTGGTGGAAAGCCACCCCCAACCCAGAAGAAGCCCTCTTCCAAGAGCTTTCCCAGGCTTGCACCTGCATGATTTTCGACTCCTGCTACTTTAGCGATCCCCAGGGGGAATTTGTGCGGATGCACGGCTTGATTGAAGCGGAAACCTACGTGGCCGACCTCAACTGGCACCGTTTGGCCGCTTGGCAAGAGCTAACCGCCGCCGCCTTTGACCCCCCCGATCGTCGGGAATCTTTGGTCGATATTGACCAAATTACGATCGACTATGAAAAAGGCAATCCCGCCCAAGCCCTGCTCTTTTTGGGATGGTTAGCCAGTCGGCTCAACTGGAAACCCGTGAGCCAAAGCCGAGAAACGGGAGACTACGACATCATGCGGTTTCACTTTATCGGCATCAACGATCGTAAAATCGAGGCGGAATTAGCCGGGATTCCCACCGCCGACTGGGGCGAAATTCCCGGAGATCTGATTGGCTTACGGTTAATGTCTACCAACCCCAACGCCAACTGCTGCACCATTTTGTGTTCCGAAACCACCGGCTGTATGCGGATGGAAGCGGGGGGCAGTGCCCAATCTTGCCGTACCGAGCAGGTAGCTCCCCCTTCAGACGAGCGGGCAGAACTTCTACTCTCCCAACAATTGCAAAGCTGGGGGCGAGATATGTTGTACGAAGAAAGCCTGGCGGTGGCCGTTGCCATGCTAGGGACAGCCCAATAGGGACAGCCCATCCAGAGTGGATTTTGTTCTGCGAGAACCAGCAACTCTCATTATCGAGATTAGCGTAGGGGCAATCATCCCTGGTAGCCCCTTTACTTGCCCCCTTTACTTGCCCTATTTACCATGGCAAACGTCAATCCATCGTAATGCCGATCGTTAAATGAGAGTTATCTGTCACGCTAGGGCGGGCACCGGGGCACCGCCCGTACATTTAGATTTAAAGATTTGAAAATGAGAATTGTTAGCGATAAACCGGGATCTGAGAATCGCAATATACAACCCTAATCTAACTCTGCATTAAAGCCCACATTCCGCAGGTAGGGATATAGAATAGGGTATTTGTGACAGTCTAGCCA
>DALYGI010000053.1:7524-15698 GCA_031971595.1 Prochlorotrichaceae cyanobacterium CTOTU29312 | reverse complement strand
TATGAGCCTTCTTGTGAGCCTTCTGGGTTCCCACTCCTCCGTATGGTTTATTCCTACCTTTTGACCCTTCTCCAGGCCTATCCCCTAGACCCTGTACCTTGGCAGCGCTGGCGTAAGGATCAGGGTACGGCAAATTTGAGTAATTTAAAATTTCAGGGCTTGGTCTTACCGGATATTGATCTGTCCGATCTCCATTTGGTGGGAAGTGGCTGGTGGGGAACCGATCTCCGGGGGGCGAACCTACAGCGGGGCAATTTAATGGGGGCGGATCTGCGATCGGTAAATCTCAAAGGGGCCGATCTGCGCTGGGCTAATCTGAGGGGTGCAAATTTACGGGGGGCAAACCTGACGGGGGCGGATTTAACCCAGGCTCAGTTGCAGCGCTGTAATCTCAGTGAGGTACAGGGAGTTGAAGCCCTGTTTCAAGAAGCTAATTTACACGGGGCCAACTTAAGTGAGGGGAACTGGGTGAATGCGTCCTTTTATAAAGCCGATCTGACGGAAACGATCGCTCGTCAGGGGTTCTTCACAGCGGCGGAAGCCTACGGCAGCCAATGGTGTCAGGCGGATCTCAGCTACAGTGATTTTCGCTGGGCTCACCTGCGCCAAGCCAATTTCCACGGGGCCATTCTGACCGCCACCCAAGGTCTGGACAGGAACAGGTAAGGTTGAGAGAGGGGTTAGCCAGGGTTTAGGTTTAGCATTGATTCGGGTACCAAAGGCGTATATTCTGACCAAAGAATCTTAAAAGGACAACCGCATGGAAATGAATCCGGGGGACAGTACAGAAGCACCTTTATCGCCAACTTTACCGCCAATAGATCCAACCATCCAAGACCCAACCATTCAAGACCCAGATCCCACGGGGCAACCCATTACGATCGATCGCATTTTAGGTCTATTGCCCCATCGTTATCCCTTTGCCCTCATCGATCGCATTATTGAGTATGTGCCAGGGCAGCGGGCGGTCGGGATTAAAAATGTCAGCATCAATGAACCCCAGTTTCAGGGGCATTTTCCCGATCGTCCCCTCATGCCCGGAGTCCTCATTGTGGAAGCCATGGCCCAGGTGGGAGGCATTGTGCTGAAGCAAATGGCGGATGTGCCCCATGGATTATTTGTCTTTGCAGGCATTGATAAGGTAAGATTTCGCCGTCCCGTGACCCCAGGCGATCAACTGATTCTCACGGCTGAGTTGTTGAGTGTCAAGCGTAAACGGTTTGGCAAAATGCAAGCGAAAGCAACAGTAGATGGTCAGTTAGTCGCGGAAGGTGAACTGCTGTTTTCTCTGCTGGAGTAAGCCCTGTGGCTGAAATTCATCCTACTGCGATCGTTCATCCCCAGGCTCAACTTCATCCTACGGTTCAGGTGGGCCCCTACGCTGTCATTGGCGAACGGGTCAAAATTGGCGCGGGGACGATCGTTTCTGCCCATGTGGTGATTGAAGGGTGGACAGAAATTGGGGAGCATAATCATATTTTTCCAGGGGCGGCGATCGGTCTAGAGCCCCAGGATTTGAAGTTTGACGGCTCCGTGAGCTTGGTTAAAATTGGCGATCATAACCGGATTCGAGAATATGTGACCATTAACCGGGCCACCCATGCCGGAGAAGAAACCCGCATTGGCAACCATAATTTACTGATGGCCTATGTCCACGTTGCCCATAACTGCACCTTAGCGGACAACATCGTGATTGCCAACGGGGTCGCCCTAGCGGGTCATGTGGAAATCGAATCCCGTGCGGTGATTGGGGGCGTGTTGGGGGTTCATCAGTTTGTGCGGATTGGCCGCTTAGCCATGTTAGGGGGCATGAGCCGCATCGATCGGGATGTGCCGCCCTATATGCTGGTGGAAGGGAATCCCTGTCGGATTCGGGTGTTAAATCAAGTGGGACTGCGGCGAGCCGGACTGATGGACATGGAAGACGGGGCGGTTTTTCGAGAATTAAAGCAAGCCTTTAAGCTCCTCTACCGATCGAACCTGCCCCTCAAAGAGGCTCTGGAAACCCTAGAAACGATCGCCACCCACGAGCCGACGCAACATCTCTATCAATTTCTCAAAGACTCCTGCCAACAACCAGGGCGGCGTGGCCCCATGACCTCCGCTTAAAAACGTATTGACAACGTAAATACATTTCCCTTACTTTACAAAATATGGATAAGTATTTCGTACTTAATAACGTTGCCTTCGTTTGGAATGAAGAGACTTGATAAGAAACGTCGAATGACCTCGATCACGATTCGTATTCCCGAAGATGTGATTGAAGATTTGAAGCGGATTGCACCGCTGCTCGGTTTTTCTGGATATCAACCCCTCGTGCGTGCTTACCTTGGGCAAGGACTACGGGCTGATTTGGAGCGTTTAGAAGGAGATACGGTGTCTGCGTTGGTTGCCAGCTTAAAGCGTCATGGTGTAAATGATGAAGTGATTCAGGAAGCACTCAATGAAGTCGCCCAGCGTTAAACTAAGGGAGCAATATAAATAAATGTCGGCTAAAGATTTGTTTCACGATTCCGTTCGCCGAGCCTTAGAAAAAGATGGATGGCAGATCACCCATGATCCGCTTTATTTGAAAATACAGGAGGTTGAATTTTTCATTGACCTTGGTGCAGAACGAATTATCGCTGCCCAAAAAGGTGGACAAAAAATTGCGATCGAAATTAAATCTTTTCTGGGACGTTCTAATATCAGTGACTTTCACATCGCACTAGGTCAAACGCTAAACTATAAATTAGCACTCAGAAAAAAAGATCCAGAACGGGTACTTTACCTTTGTATTTCACGAGATACTTATCAAGGTCTCTTCCTTGGAGAATTTATTCAAGAGAGCATCTTAGAGTACGGAGTAAAGTTACTCATTGTTAATATTCCTAAAGAGGAGATTGTCTTATGGAAAGAATAAACTATCCCGATATTATTGAAAAGGTAATCAAGCGCCATACGGGGAATGATCTAGAACAAAATACGGAAGTGCAAGTTTTAATCGATCGTGAGGGGCATCACTATCAGGTTTTGCACCTAGGTTGGATTGAAGAAGAACAAGTAAGGGTATATGCTTGTATTATTCACATTGATCTTAAGGATAATCAGATTTGGATTCAGCGCGATCGGACGGAAATAGGTGTTGCCAATGAACTCTTAGAGATGGGGGTTCCAGAAGAAGACATTATTCTAGGATTCCATGCACCTTATAAACGCCGTTTGCTTGAATCTTTGGGAAGGTCTGAGACTAAAACCGATTTGTAATTCATAATTAAAAATTCATAATTAAAAATTCATAATTAAACCCTATGACTACCTCTAAACCCGTACAAAATCCCCTCCAAGCCTATTGGCAAAAAGACCTTTTACCGCTGTTAGCGGATTTGAAGTTGGCGATCGTTTTGTTTCTGCTGATTGCCCTCTTTAGTATTTCGGGAACCGTCATTGAACAGGGGCAGAGCCTAAGTTTCTATCAGGAAAATTATCCCGAATCTCCTGCTTTATTTGGCTTTTTAACCTGGAAAGTTTTACTGACGATCGGATTGGATCATGTGTATCGAACCTGGTGGTTTTCTAGTCTGTTGATCCTCTTTGGTAGTAGTTTAACCGCCTGCACCTTTCAGCGACAAATTCCCAGCCTCAAAGCTGCTCAAACCTGGAGTTTTTATCGCCAACCCCGTCAATTTGAAAAACTGGCTTTAAGCACCTCCATTCCCCCCCTATCTCCAGAGCAATGGCAATCCCTACCCCAGTATCTACAGCAGCGGGGCTATCGCTGTTTTGAGGATCAGGCGTTAGACTCTGCTCAAACCCCTAACCCCCAAGCCCTCTATGCCCGCAAAGGCCTAATTGGACGCATTGGCCCCATTATTGTTCACATTAGTTTATTAATCCTAATTGCAGGCACGATGGTGGGAGCGGCCACGGGATTTTTTGCCCAGGAAATGGTTCCCAGTGGAGAAACTTTTCAGGTTCACAATATTTTTGATGCTGGGCCCTGGTCAAGGTCCCAAATTCCCCAAGATTGGGCTGTGCGAGTGAACCGTTTTTGGATCGATTACACCCCCGATGGTCATGTGGATCAGTTTTATTCCGATTTGTCGGTGGTGAATGATCAGGGGGAAGAATTAAAGCAAAAAGTTATTCATGTCAATGAACCGCTTCGGTACCAAGGGGTGACCTTTTATCAAGCGGATTGGTCGATCGCCGCAGTGCGGGTGAGTTTTAACAATAGCCCCGTGTTGCAATTGCCCATGGCTCAAATTGATCTCCCGGAAGGGGGCCGCCTTTGGGGGACTTGGGTTCCCACCGCGCCGGATTTAAGTGATGGGGTGTCTCTGGTGGCCAAGGACTTGCAGGGGACGGTAATCCTGTACAACACGGAGGGGAAACCCATCGGTACCCTGCGGGATAACATGAGCCAAGTGGTAAACGGGGTAAACCTCACCTTTCATGGCTTAGTGGGCGGCACGGGTCTGCAAATTAAAGCCGATCCGGGCATTCCGATCGTCTATTTGGGGTTTGGATTGCTGATGATCAGTGTGTTGATGAGCTATGTGTCCCACTCCCAAATTTGGCTCCTTCAGACCGCCGATCGCCTCTACATTGGGGGCCGCACCAACCGCGCCCAGGTCGCTTTTGAACAAGAATTGCTCAATCTCTTTTCAGATCTGTCAACATCCGATACAGTGCGGGCAGCATCCGCAACCTCTGCCCCTACCCCCCATGTTTCCCCGTGATTTCCTATCGTTCTTGATCCTCCTGTTGGCGATCGTTCCTGTGGCGATCGTTCCGGGGAAAAGCCTAGCTCAGACGGGAACCGATCAAGGCTCTGGGGTGCCTGCGGTGGAGCCTCTGCCCGATCGTAACCGCTTTTTGGAACCGCCTCCCTTTGCGGCACCGGGCACAGCCCCAAGGGTTTTACCGGAACCTGCCCCGGAAAGAGATCAACCGCTTTTTAGACCTGAAGATCAGGGGTTTGAAATTTTTGATAGTGAACGATCGAGAAATGCCTGCGGCGATGAGGTGGTACCCATTGCCCTAGAGCGGTTGCGCTTTGAATATGCGGACGGGACGGAGGGGGTCTATAGCGATGAGGAACTGTTGACCTTAGCCGCTCCTTTAATTGAAAAACAAGCCCAAGAGCAGGGCTTAACCGTTGCGGATCTCTGTGATTTTGTGGAGACCGTTACCCAAAAATATGTGGCGGATGGTTATTATACCTCCCGTGCTTTTTTGCCAGAGCAGGAGTTACGGCCCGATGGTACGTTAACAATCCGTATTGTGGAAGGGAAAATCAGCCGCCAAGATATTCGGGTGGTAGGCTTAAAGCATTTAAGTGAAGCCTATATTCAAGATCGGGTTATTTTAGGCCTTGGCCAAAATTCAGTTTTTCGCTATCAGGAAATAGACGATCGTTTACGGTTACTACAGACCAATCCTTTAATTGAGCAAATTACCGCCTCTATTGGGTACCGGGATGATCTTAAACCTCGCCCTGCCCGCACGGGATTAATCGTCAATGTAACAGAAAAAGAGCGCATTGCCGGAGAAGTAGCGATCGATAATTATGGTTCTGAAAGTGTTGGCTCAGAGCGTATGACAGCGGGGTTAACCTTTCGGAATCTCTCCGGGATTGGAGATATTTTCAGTGTTAATTGGACTCCAGCGATCGAAGGGGGATCGCAAATTTACCGCTTGGACTATCGGGCTCCGATCAACGTTCAGGGGGGAACCCTGCGCCTCCAAAGCGAACTAAACCGCACCCAAATTATCCAACCCCCCTTTGATGCCTTTGAAATTACGGGTAGAAGTGAAAACTATGTAATTAATTTCCGTCAGCCCCTAGTGTTACGGGCCGATCAGGAATTTGCCCTCTCCTTGGGGTATAGTTTTCGCCGCAATCAAACCTTTTTACAAAACCAAGGGATTGCCTTTAACCGAGGCCCTCAGGAGGATGGGGTAAGCCGATTAAGTACCTTGCACTTCGGACAGGATTATATCTATCGTGGCCCCCGTAGTATTTGGGCATTGCAATCTCAACTGAACTGGGGAACCGGTTTTATGGATGCCACGGTGAATGCAGAGGATCCAGATAGTCAGTTTTTAAGTTGGTTATTGCAAATTCAAAATGTCCAGAAATTCAATGAATTAAATATTCTCCTGAACCGACTTGATCTGCAATTGAGCAACGATGCCCTCTTAAATTCCGAGCAATTTGTGGTTGGAGGCGCTAACTCCGTCCGAGGCTATCGTCAAAACCTCCGAGCCGGAGATAATGGCTTCTATTTTTCCACCGAAAATCGTATCCAAGCCTATCGATCGGAAACGGGACGATCGCTTCTTCAAATTGCTCCTTTTTTCGATTTAGGATACGTGTGGAACGATCCTCAAAATACCAACGAAGCCAGCGATCGGAATTTCTTAGCCAGCATTGGCATTGGATTACTGTGGGATCCCTTAGCCAACCTGAACTTGCGGATGGACTATGGCTATCCCCTCACCCAACGCACCCAAAGCGATCGAGGAGAAGATCCCTTGCAGAGCCAGGGCATACACTTTCGCGTCAATTATAATTTGAATTAAACTTGAATAAAGCTTGACAAAACCCTCGCCCCTAATCACCCGTTTAATCCGATTTCGCTGGTTGTGGATCATCCTCCTAGCGATCGTCTGGATTGCCCTCAGCGCAACCCCAGTTTCCAATTTATAATTCATAATTCCCATGAACCAGCCCCCTAAAGCCAACCAACCCGATCGCCCCCAAGACCCACAACCCGAACCAATCCTGTGTCCCCACTGCTTACGCACTGCCACCAACGGCATCAAATGCAAAGGAATTTGCGTTGCAGACAGCGATTATTAATTCATAATTCATAATTATTAATTCATAATTCACAATAGGCCTGCAAAACCTCCATACACCCCACGATCGCGCCGAGGTGGGTAATCTCATACCCGTGGCTATTGTGAGCCGGAAAGCCGAGACAAGCGCCCTGGGCAATGTGGCCAAATTTCATGGCAATGGACGCATCACTCCCAAAACGCTCCAAGGTCGTCAATTGAACATCCACCTCAGCACTTTCCGCCGCATGCTTCAGGTCTTGGGTCAATCGATCGTCATATAAGCCATAGGAATCACGGGTGACTAAGACCGGGGAATCTCCCGCGTGGATGGGATACTCTGAAGAAAGGGGACAAATTTCTAGGGCAATGAGCCGATCGATCGCTAGACGTTGGGTAAAATACATCGCCCCGATCGCTCCCACCTCTTCCTTAGCAGATGCAACCAGGTAAACCGTAGTCTTGGGCTGGGTCAAGTTTTTCGCCAATTCTAAGAGTATGGCCACCGCCGCCTTATTATCCAACGTATAACTGGCAATATAGTCCCCCATCCGAAACGATCGCTTACGGTGCTTGCCCACCACCACTGGCGTACCGGGCCGAACTCCCGCCCGATCGAGGGCAGCGGCAGAAAGTTTAGTTTCTACCCAAGCATCTTCCCAGCGCAGGGGGGCTTGCTCCTGAAGACGACTCTGGGGAGACAAATGGGAAATATGCCGAGAGCCAAAGGAGAGGATGCCGCTCAGGGTGTGCTGATCCCCCAAAATATCCACCACCCCTTCCCCATAAACCCAGGGATAAGCGCCGCCAATGGGTTGCAGAGCCAGGCGACCACTGGGCTGTATGACCCTAACCATCATGCCAATTTCGTCCTTATGCCCCGTAATGGCAATGGCAGGCTCTTCCGTTTGACCGGGAATTTTAACGATAATATTACCCGCTGGATCTTGCCAGACCTCTCGGTTGAGGGATTGAAAAGCAGCCATTAAAAAACGATCGATTTCGGTTTCGTGGCCACTGGGAGAATGGCACAACACCAACTGCTCAATCAGATTGAAAAAAGCATCGTAGAGGGGAGTTATGGTTAGCATGAATCTAAAAGCAACCTGAGATCAAACTAAACCTGGTTAGGGCTCAGCCGGAAGAACCTCCACGGCAATCCCCTGCTCTTGCAACTGTTCCGCTAAGGCTGCCGCCGCTTCAGGATCGCTAAACACCCCAAACTGAATGTTTGCCCCCTGATCCGTATTCTTCAGATAGGCATCCGGGACGATCGCCTGGGATTGGTCAAGCAGTTGATCACTGGTGTAGGGAATGGCCACCACATAGGAACCACTATTGCCCGAACT
>DALYGI010000053.1:0-7424 GCA_031971595.1 Prochlorotrichaceae cyanobacterium CTOTU29312 | reverse complement strand
GAACTATTGCCTGAACTATCGCCCGAACTGTCACTAGAACTATCCACAGTGCTAGAACTGGGTTGGCTGGGTTCTTGGCGAGGGGGAGGTGGAAGAGTCTCTGGTTCAGGAATGGCGGGGGCTGATCTTGGACGGCTGGATTCATAGGGTTGGGAAATCGCAGCCGTTGAGCTTTCCTCCGTTGGGCTTTGATCAGGATTACCGGTCACGGACTCTCGCAGATCGGAGAACATCTCAGACTCACTGGCGATCGATTCCGTTGGGTCGGGGGTCACCCCATTGGCTGAAGGAGGAGAGAGGGGCGTTAAACCGGGGGAGGAAGCACCGGGAGATGGTTTCACTTTGCTCAAATTCCCCAAATCCAGATCTAAAAATTCCTGAGAAGATAGGTTGTACGGATTGGGATTGGCGGGAGCGCCCTCCACAGGACTCTCTTGGATCACCACCTCTGGCGAAGTTGGGGTGGCCGACTCAGGCGTAGAGCCTCCAGAGCGTCCTAATTTCCAATGGCTCACCAGTTCAGGATTGAGCAGCACCATACTCACCGCCAACGCGGAGAAGATCAACAGCAGGGCCGAACCAATCCCTTGGGGCGTAAAGAGATTGCTCAGTCTTTGAGTCCAATTTTGGCGATCGTCTTCTTCCTCTAAATTTTCCAAGAGGGCTTCTGAGGAGGCAAGATAGGACTCCGTATCGGGCCGTAACATCTGGCCCCGCGCTGCCCCTACAGGTTTTAAGTGGTGGGGGCCAGGGTAGGAGGGCAAAACGGCGGCGGGCAGCAGGGGAGAGCGAAGGGCAGAATGTTCCGCAGCGGGCAGCAGTAGGGGCTCATCTTCAGAAAGGGCGGGCTCCAGCAGGGCTTCTGGGTCTGGCTCGATCGCCACTGGCACAATTTCATCATCGATCGCAAATTCTACAATTTCTCCCCCTGAACCTGACACGGGTAATTCCTCTGGAAAAGCAGCATCTAGGGCATAGGGTTCTTCATCCAACTCATCGGGCCAGGGGTTATCCTCATCACTAATCTCATAGTCTGGAATCTCATAATCTGGAATCTCATAACCTGGAATCTTATAATCTGCCTGAGTATGCCCCCCGGAACCCATCCCTAGGGGAGCAGCGGATGATCCCGCTAACGCCAATAACTCTGTCTCCGATAGCTCTGCGGGCAGCGCCAAGGACTCAAGAGCTAAGGGTTCAAAAACTAAAGGCTCAAGAACGGTCTCAGTGCCATCCAAAGCGATCGGGAAGTCGAATGCTTCTACAACCGGCCCTTCCAGAACTGTAGGCTCATCGGCGATGGAGAGACTCGCCCAATTAACTGGCGTAGGGGTATAGGGCTCCGCCATAATCACATAGGGATTTTCTTCCCTCTGGCTCGACGGGGAAGCATTGACGGGATCGGCGGCAATTGGCAGGGATTCTGGCTCCACAAAGGTAGGCGCAACCGTATCGCCATAGGTAGCACTATAAGCACCGTAGGAATCCGCCGCAGGGACTAGGTATTCCTCAGGATCGGTAACCTGTGGGGCAGGTGCAACGGGGGACGGTGCAAGATTCTGATGTGCAAGATTCTGATGTGCAAGATTCTGAGGTGCAGCACTATGAGGAGCGGTTTGAAAATCTTGAAGATTAGGGGCAATTTCCAGATCCTGACCCCCTGGTTGAAAACGCTGAAGTCCTAGGGAATTTTCTAGATCCTGAAGATCGAGGGCAGCAGGCACCGCAACGGGGGATTCAGGCAGCGGCACACTTCTCCCAGGACGATCGAGTTCGGGATGGCGTAGGGGAGCCCCTTGAGCTAAGGCAAAACCCGGACTGATAGACTCTCGCAGGGGCTTCAAAGCCTTGAGGTCTAAGGCCGCGAGGGGATTGGTCTTACCATTAGCCGCCTGCGATCGAGCCTTGGCCTTGTGGCGGCGATACCGCAGCAACTCCGCTTCCAATTGCACATCTAAACAACCCAAGACCCCTTGCAGCGTGGGATTTAAGACAGGATTCTGCTGTTTCATATTGCGCTCAAGTCCCCTAGTGTTCTCGACCAGCCCGTATAGTGTCCAACCGTCTCCGTAGTCACACAGGGCACGATCGGCGCTTTGATTAAAGCGCATAATTTGCGGTTCGTCCAACTTTTGCCCGTTCGATCGCAATTCTCATTAGATAATAAGAATGACTGATCCCAAGAAGGGAGCGTTTCAGGGATAAGACGATCGGATATGGTGGTAGGTAGGCGATCGGGTTGACCGGTTGACATCGATCGACTTGACGAATGAATCTCAGGTTTTCAGGTTTTCAGTATGATTCCCCCTAGCGATGACTGGTTACCCATTGGCAAAATCGTTGCCCCCCAAGGCTTAAATGGGGAAGTGCGGGTCTATCCAGAAACCCAGTTTCCCGATCGTTTTTTAATCCCCGGAGAGCGGTGGATTCTGCGGCCCCAGTCCGATAGTTTAGAGTCGATCGAATTGGTGATGGGTCGTCTCTTGGGCAATGTCTACGGGGTGCGCTTTGCGGGGGTAAACGATCGGAATCAGGCGGAGGCATTGCGGGGCAGTCAATTATATGTACCCAGTAGCGATCGTCCCCCCTTAGAGGAAGGGGAGTTTCATTATTTGGATTTAGTGGGTCTAGAGGTCATCGAGCAGGCCAGCCAGGAAGCGATCGGGACAATTGTGGATCTGGTAAACGCGGGCAATGATCTGCTGGTGGTGGCCCTCCATGATTCAGAGGGAAAATCTAAACAGGTCTTTATCCCCTTTGTGGAAGCGATCGTTCCCGTGGTGGACTTAAAAGGCCGACGGGTTGAAATTACCCCACCCCCAGGTTTACTGAATTTGTGAGGAACGGGAGGGACTAAATTCTTAATTGTTAATTCATCCCCCCTAGGGGGATAACCGTGCTAGTATGTAAACAAAAGTTACAAATCTTAAGATTTTGTTTGCTCCGTTCTGTTTCCCCTTTTCCTTTGGGCTACTGCGCCGCCTCGGTCACTACCTCTACAAAGAGAGTATCCAGCCCCGATCGCTTTGGAGTGTGATGGGGGTGGGGTTATTCATGGTCTCAGTGCCGGTTTTCTTCCAAGCCCCGTTAGTGCGGGCCTATCCCTGGCTGAGTCTAGGGTTAACCCTGGGCTGGGTGATGCTCGGCAAGCGATGGCAAAATAACCCCCAGCGATCGTTTTGGGGTGAGGTCATACTGGGTTTTAGCTGGAGTTGGCTAGCGGGCTCTCTCTATTGGGGCTGGTTCCGCTGGGAGCCCCTCTACCATCTCCCCTTAGAAGCCATTGGGTTGCCCCTGGTGCTGTGGGGGATAACTCATCACAGGAATCCCCTGGGCAATTGGTTTTATCTGGGCTCCCTCTTCGGCACCGCCATCACAGACCTGTATTTTTACCTAGCCGGGGTTATGCCCTACTGGAAGCAGGTGATGCAGGTGGATCCCCCCCAAGCCATGACCATTTTACAAGCGGCCCTTCGCCATATCCAAACCCCTTGGGGCATCCTCAGTGCCATGCTTTGCGCCGCCCTCCTCACGATCGTGGCCTTACGATCGCTCCGTTCCCCCCAGCCTCACCACTGGATCTTTGGGGGAGCCGTGTTAGGTACCCTCATGGTGGATAGCTTGTTTGGCTTAGCCGCAGTCCTCTAGCCTCTAGAACTTCTATAGTTGCTATAGAGTTTCTATAGCGTCCTGAGCTTCTGTGGTTCCGATTACGCCCTGCCCCATGCGGAACTTTCCGGGATTCCCGCTAGTCCTCCGTAAACTTAATAGTCAGTTCCTAAGGTTTTATGGTCTAATGAGGATAGATTTTTTCAGGGATTTCCACCATCTTCTGATTGGGGCTGGGTGTAACCCAGGACACCAACCTAGTATGGTGAAACGCTCTTTAAAGGTCTTGTCTCGCTCTCGTTAGCTCATTTCGTTAACGTTTTTCCACTCAATACCCCCATGCAAATTGAGGACTTTAGTAAGCTTTTTCCCCTCTTTAACGGTGTAAACCCTGAAACCCTAGAGTGGTTGTTAGAACGGGTAGACGAACACGAGTATCCCGGTAACCGGGCCGTGTTAATGGAAGATGCCTGGGGGAATGCCGTGTACTTCATTGTTTCGGGGTGGGTTAAGGTTCGGCGCTTAAATGGAGATGATGCGACCACCCTAGCCGTCCTCGGCCCAGGAGACTTTTTCGGGGAAATGGCCATTCTGGATGAGTCGCCCCGATCCACCGATGTGATTGCCCTGGCCCCGGTAAAGTTGCTCAGTGTCACGGCCCAGCGCTTTATCCAGACCCTCTTCAAAGATTCTCAATTGCACCATCGTTTGTTGCAAACCATGGTACGTCGGCTCCGTCAGATGAACTCGCGCTTGCAGATTACCCTGCAACCTCCCCACGTCAAGTTAGCCTATACCCTCATGGAACTGAGCGAAAATTATGATCAGTCTTCCGAGGGCGATCGTCGTATCTTTAACTTTACCCCTGAGGATTTGGCCGCCGTCAGCAACATCAAGCCGGATGAGGCGGTTAAGCTGATGGAAAAAATGAAGCAAAAAGACTGGATCGAGATCAATGAAGGGGATCAATTTATTTATCTCAAAAACTGGAAGCAAATTCGCCACCTGTCTGGTAAAGCCTAGGGATCCTCTAGACCCATGAAAATTCATTATCAGGTTTCCATGCCCCAGCCCTCCACCCATTTGTTTGAGGTGGAGCTTTCATGGATAGGCGGATCTGACCAGCCCCAGACGATCGTTCTGGGTTTGCCCGTGTGGACTCCAGGATCTTATTTAATTCGAGAATATTCCCGTCACCTCCAAAATCTTCAGGTCTGGGCAGGGGATCAGCCGGTGCCAGGGAAACAGGTTCAAAAAATAGCCAAAAATCGCTGGCAGATCCAGGGGATTGCCCCCGCCTCCCTACGGGTGTGCTATCAGGTTTTAGCCACGGAGCTAACGGTACGCACCAATCATCTAGACGAAACCCACGGGTATTTTAATCCAGCGGCCTTGCTCCTCTTTGCCGAAGGTTATCAAGCCTCTCCCCACCAAGTAGCGATCGTTTTGCCCTATCCCCACTGGCAGATCGCCACTGCTCTACCCCAGGTAGCCCAAAGTCCCTACACCGTCGAAGCCGCCAACTACGACCTTTTAGTAGATAGCCCCTTTGAAATTGGGGAGCAGCAGCGCTTTGACTTTACCGTACTCCAAAAACCTCACCAACTCGTCATTTGGGGTAAGGGAAATTACGACTCATGCCAACTGATCCAGGATATTCAGCGCCTCATTGAAACGGAAGCCGAACTCTTTGGTAGCCTCCCCTACGATCGCTACCTGTTTTTAATGCACCTCACGGGCAGTGGTTACGGCGGCTTAGAGCACCGGGATAGTTGCTCCCTGCTCTGTCCCCGCTCCGCCTTTCGGCAAACCCAGAGTTACCACACCGTTTTAAACCTGATTGCCCACGAATTTTTCCATTTGTGGAACGTCAAACGCCTCCGTCCCATCGGTCTAGAAACCTTCGACTACGATCGGGAGAACTACACCCCCTCCCTCTGGTTTGCCGAAGGGGTGACCAGTTACTATGACCTGCTGCTGCCCCTCAGAGCCGGACTCTACGACGACACCACCTTTTTAGAGTTACTAAACAAAGATTTAAACCGCTGGTTCAAGACCCCCGGTCGCCAGGTTCAGCCCCTGCGGGAATCTAGTTTTGATGCCTGGATTAAGCTTTATCGGCGGGATGCCCACAGCGATAACCACCAAATTTCCTATTACCTCAAAGGGGCCCTAGTGACCCTAGTTTTAGACCTAGAAATTCGTGCCCGTCATCGCAATCAACGCAGCTTTGATGACGTTTTACGATCGCTGTGGCAGGAATTTGGCATCCCAGAGCGGGGCTTCACGGAAGCGGACTTGGAGCGTACCCTATTAGCCGTGGGTGAATGGGATTCCGAACCGGAATTTCTGGAGCGTTACCACCGCTATTTGGATAGCACCGAAGAACTGCCCCTAGCCGCCGCCCTGATCCCCTTTGGCTTAGAATTAGTGCCCGTCAATACCTCCTCCGCCTTTACCGGGGTTAGCCTACGGTCTAGCAATGGTCGGATCTCGATCAGCGCGGTCTTAAGCAACTCCCCCGGACAGCAAGCCGGTTTAGAGCCAGAAGACGAACTGTTAGCGATCGATGGGATGCAGGTCAATAGCCCAGACGAAGCCCTAAACTTGCTCCAAAACTACAGACCTGGGGACACCCTCACGTTTGCGGTTTTCCATCAAAACCTCCTCTGTTTGCGATCGCTAACCCTAGGGGAACCTCGGCCCAGTGAATATAATCTGAGATTCGTAGAGAATCCCACAGTGGAGCAGGGTGCTTTGTACCAGGGGTGGTTAAGTTTGAGCAACTCCTAACAAGATGTAGATAAATTCAAAAGATGCTCATATTGATCGATCGCTCTCTTAAGTGTAAATTTTTCACGCCATGTTTCTGAAACTTTAGAACACTGGATGGTTCCCTGTAGCGTATCTAGAATGGCTTGTGCCATGGTCTCACTATCCCCCACTGGTACTAAGGAACCATAGCGACCATCTTCCAAAATTTCCCTAGGACCACTAGGACAATTCGTGGAAACAACTGGTGTACCCAGAGCTAAAGCTTCCACCAAAACCGTAGGTAAACCCTCCCAGCGAGAACTAAGCACAAAAACGTCTGCCTGGGCCATTAAAGGATAGGGGTTGTCCACAAACTGAAGTAAGAGAACATCTTTCTCTAAACCTAACTGTTGGCATAAGTCCTGTAATTGCTGTTTTTGCATTCCCCCGCCCATGAGGACTAATTTTGCTTTAATTTGGGATCGGACTGTTTGAAAGGCCTTGATTAAAGTTGAAAAGTCTTTTTGGGTTACAAAGCGCCCTGCTCCTAAAACGATCGGACAATCCCTAGATTTAAACTCATTCAAGGTGATTGCTTGCTGGGCTAGTTGATCAAGATTATCTAAGAGAATAGGATTATAGATGACATGAATCCGATCTAACGGGAACTGACTAATTTTGGATAAATCCTGGGCAACTCCGTGGGAAACAGCTACAACATAATCTGCAAAGGGATACAGAAATCGGGCTGTCAAAGGGATAATTTTAGACGATCGCTGCTCTACAAACTTATACTCTACAGAGATATTAGTATGTTCAAGAACACAGATTTTGGTTTTATTTTTATTATTTGAAATCTTGCCTAAGAGATTAGCAATAATTCCTATTTCATTAATAAAATGAGTTCCTGTAATTAAAATCTGAGGCTGACATTGCTTTAAATAGGTGACTAAATTCCATAGATTTTTCAGAGATGATGACGATCGAGTATGATTTGGATGAAATGTAAGGCTACCAACGTAAGGCGGAATAAAATAGACTGGTAGATCGGCTGAAACCCT
>DALYGI010000052.1:0-15715 GCA_031971595.1 Prochlorotrichaceae cyanobacterium CTOTU29312 | reverse complement strand
CATACCTCTAAAGCCTTACAAAGGCAAAACCATTCCTGTAAAGCCTGTGGACTCAAGTTCATAGGGGATGAAAAAATCCATCTACATCATGTAGATAAAAACCATCAGAACTGGAAACAGGACAATCTTGTAGTTGTACATGAGTCCTGCCACCGTCTCATCCACGGGAGCAAAGCGCAAGCTAAGAACATCGGGAGCCGGATGCGGTGAAAGTCGCACGTCCGGGATCTAAACGGGAGGGGTGAGGTGTAATAGCCTCCCTCGACCTTACCCTCGATGCAATACCAACCAGACCAAGGTAAGGCATTAGTCGCTTAACAATGGCAGTCAAACTTCTGCCTCAGCGTACTAGTTCCCCGCAGGGGAAGCTTATTCCGGTTCCCCTCCTGGGAGGGGCTAGGGGTGGGTTGGCTTGAATCGGAAGTCTAAAGCCTATGCTCAACCCGAACCCTCCAGTCGTTCCGGTTCCCCTCCTGGGAGGGGCTAGGGGTGGGTTAAAGCGTCTGCTCAGCCCGATGGACAATGGCCACCTGATTCACTGGCACGAGATTGTCCGCCAGGAGCGGAGTCCGCAGCACGGAATTACTGACCACCGTAAAGAGTGGGTTAGACAAAATGCCAATCAAAGTGGTGGCTATTACGGATAAAACTAAGCCCACTTGCAGAGACTTCATCCCCGGTAATTCCCAGCGCACGGGAGGGTAGTTGATCACCGCTTCGGACATTTCCTGGGGTTCTTTGACCACCATCATTTTGACCACGCGGATGTAGTAGTAAATGGAAATGACGCTAGTGATTAGACCCAGCAGCACCAAACCATAAAGCCCGGCCTGCCAACCAGCCCAGAACAGGTACAGTTTGCCAAAGAAGCCCGCCAGGGGGGGAATACCGCCCAAGGACAGCAGACAGATGCTTAAGCCTAGGGTAATGAGGGGATCTTTTTGATACAGTCCGGCATATTCACTAATTTGATCGGTGCCGGTACGCAAGGAGAAAAGAATGACACAGGCAAAGCCCCCTAGGTTCATGAATAAATAGACCAAGAGGTAGAAAATCATGCTGGAGTAGCCCGCTTCCGTACCCGCAATCAGACCAATCATTACAAAGCCCGCCTGACCAATGGAGGAGTAAGCCAACAGCCGCTTCATACTGGTTTGGGTCAGGGCCACCACGTTCCCCAGAATCATACTGAGGATAGCAAGGGCGGTGAAGACAAAGCGCCATTCTTCCACCAACGTGGGGAAAGCAGACAGCAACATCCGAATGGCTAGGGCAAAACCAGCAGCTTTAGAACCTACAGACAGGAACGCCACGATCGGGGTGGGGGAGCCTTCATAAACGTCGGGAGTCCATTGGTGAAAGGGAACCGCTGAAATTTTAAAGGCAATACCCGCAATCACAAAGACCAAAGCGATCGTTAAGCCCAGGGATTGGTCATCCGCTTGCAAAGCCGTGGCGATCGCACTGAGTTGGGTTTGGCCACCGGATAAGCCGTAGAGCAGGGAAGTCCCATAGAGGAAAATGGCAGAACTGGCGGCCCCGATCAGAAGGTATTTGAGGGCTGCTTCATTGGAGCGGGGATCCCGTTTCATGTAGCCCGTGAGCAGGTATGAGGAAATACTCAGGGTTTCTAAGGACACGAAGATGGCGACCAAATCATTTGCCCCGGAGAGGAACATGGCCCCCACCGTAGCGGTGAGTAAAATCGTGACAAATTCACCGAGGGAGGTACCGGACTGCTCCACGTAGCGCACTGAGAGCAACACCGTGAAGGCCGCAGATAGAGCCACTATCCCTCGGAAAACGACGCTTAAGGGATCGGCGGTGAAAGTCCCAAAGAAAGCCGACGGAGTATTGCTATCCCATTGCAACCAGAGGGCAACGATCGCTCCTCCTAAGCCCACCATAGCTAATCCGGGCGTAAATCGATTGGCACTACGCCCCCCCAAAAAGTCTGCAACGAGAACAGTGAGTAAGGTGAGGATAACGATTCCCTCTGGCAGAATGCTGCCCGCATTCAGTTGAGCAGTAAGATTGGCAAAATCCATAATGAACGCTTAATACGCCGCTAAAATAGTGACCCCTTGCATTTTATGGCAAAATGCCAGACTTGCAGAGATTCTCTGTTAAATATGCTAAATATGCCCAATCGTAATTAGCCTAGGGATACTTAGCTTAGGGATCATCCCCCCGTGGTTGTCCCAGTCAGGTTGTTGGAATGTTGGAATGTTGGAATCGATCGTCATCCCGATCGTTACATGAGATTTATGATTTATAGCGTCACGCCAGGGCGGGCACGGGGGCACCGCCTGTACATTGTAGATCTGAGTTGAAAATGAGAATGGCTAATTCTCGAAACAGAATCTTAACAAATCTTAATATTTGGGGTATGGTAAGGGAGTTCCCACCCATTGCCCCAGAGTTTTTATGGTCACCTCCACTGCTGCCCCCGCTCTTGCTGCCGCCTATGCCCGTGAGGATTGGCAACGGGGTTATCAGTCTCAGCCCCAGGAGTTAGATTATCTGATTACGGATTGTGAAGGTCAGGTGCCCCTAGCCCTAGAGGGGACGTTGTTTCGCAATGGGCCGGGGTTGCTGGATATTCAGGGGCAGCGCATTCATCACCCCTTTGATGGGGATGGCATGATTTGTCAGTTCACCCTTCAAAATGGCCAGGTACATTTCCGCAATCGCTACGTGCGGACAGAGGGCTATGTGGTGGAGCAGGCGGCGGGTAAAATTCTCTACCGGGGTGTCTTTGGTACCCAAAAGCCGGGGGGCTGGCTAGCCAATATTTTTGACCTGAAAATGAAGAAGATCGCCAATACCAATGTGTTGTATTGGAACGATCGGTTTTGGGCGCTGTGGGAAGGGTCAGAACCCTATTGCATTGATCCTGCAACCCTAGAGACCCTAGGCATCGATCGTCTGGAGGGGTTACTCGCAGAAAACCAAGCCTTTACCGCCCATCCCCGCATTGATCCGGGGTGCCGCCCCAGCCAGCCGGAGGAGCGTTTGGTGGCCTTTAGTGTCAAAACCGGGCCGTCTAGCAGTATTACCGTTTACGAATTTGATCCCGCCGGGGCCGTGGTACAACAGCAAACCCGCATCATTCCAGGTTTTGCCTTTTTACACGATTTTGCGATCACGGAACATTACTATATTTTCTTCCAGAATCCCGTCACCCTCAATCCACTACCCTTTCTGTTTGGGTTCCAGGGGCCAGGTCAATGCTTAAAATTTCAGCCCGATCGTCCCACCCAAGCGATCGTAATTCCACGGGATCCGGCCCAGCCCATGCAGGTGTTAGAAACCGATGCCTGTTTTGTGTTCCATCATGCCAACGCCTTTGAAGTGCCCAATCCAAGCAATCCCGAAGGGCTTCCTAACCTTCAAGTAGACTCCATTTGCTACGACTTTTTGCCCGTGATCAACCCCAGCACGGACTATTTAGAAATTGACTTTGAGCAATTAGCGCCGGGGCTACTGTGGCGATCGACCTTGAACCTTCAGGAGCGCAGCATTCAGCGCCAATGTTGGGGCCATCGGTGTGTAGAATTTCCCAGCCTACATCCCGATCGGATGGGTCAGGAAGCCCGCTACTACTACATGGGAGCCGCCCACCATCCCCAGGGGAACGCCCCCTTGCAGGGGATTGTCAAGCTAGATTTAAAAACTGGCGCAGAGCAATTTAAGAGCTTTGCCCCCCGAAGTTTCGTTAATGAGCCGATTTTTGTGCCCCATCCCCAAGGTCAGGCGGAAGACGAGGGGTGGCTGTTAGTCTTGACCTACAATGCAGAGCGCCATTGTTCTGATTTAGTGATACTCAACGCCCAAACATTAGACACAGAAGCCACCCTACATTTACAGCAACATATCCCCTACGGGTTGCATGGTGCTTTTGTCCCTAAGGTGTTTGTTTAGAATTGATAATTGATAATTGAGGCCAAGATCCCCGGTTTCTGGGGGTAGCATCAAGGAATTGGGCTTCGTTCTAGAAGAAACCGGGGATCTGAGAATTGAGAATTGATAATTGAGTCGGGAAACCTGTTCCCTATTCCCTGTTCCCTGTTCCCTATTCCCTAAATTAAACCAACCAGCGGATGATTTCCTGTTCTAACCCTTGAAGGTCTTTGTATAATTCCTGGCGCATCCATTGACCCACGGCATCCAACGGTGAAAACGATCGTTCTATTTGCCACTGTACGTCTTGCCCTAGGGGTGTTAAATGATTTCCGGGTAGCTGTAAGAGGTGGGTTAAATGCTCAAATCGTGTCTGCAAGATGGGATAAAGATCGGTGGTTTGATCGATTTCGTCTTTGCGGAATTTAACCAGTAAATTACGGGGTGTGGGATAGTGTTTTTCAATTAAATGCAGGGTTTCTTCTGGGGTTGGGGTAAATTCTACGTTAAAGTCGATCGCTAAACTGGGGGCTAACCGATCGATCACTTGGTCTAAAAAGGGAATCGATCGTTTGGCGGGATAATTGTTAAAGGCTAGGAGAATATTGCCCGATCGTTTGACATCAAATAAACTACCAATTAACAACTGAAGTTTGCAGCCCATGCTGTGCCCTAGCCCATAAATGGGTAAATAGGATCGCAGTTTTCCCCGTTGTTCTAACCGAGATAGGGCAATTTCAAACGATCGTAAAACCGTTTCTGCAATCTCTTGATGATCAAAGGTATTGACAAAAGGGGTCGCAACGATCGCAAAGCCTTGGTTTGCTAACCGCTCTAACAAACGGCGATAGGTTAGATGGGGTGTAGCCCCAATAAAAGCCCCCCCTAAAAAGTGAATAATCCCCCGTTGTCGGGGGGGAATTAAAACCCAAGTCTCTGCTATTTCTAACCAATTCATGGCGATTCATTTCTAGGGTTAGTGCTGAACCCTATTCTAGCGTGAGTTCCGAGCTAAACTCATTAAACGATCGGCGTTGTAATAACTGGTCGGATTCCGATCGGGGCAGGAGATCAAAGGCAACCCGCAGCACATCATCCATGGCTTCATAGGGAACTTGACCCACTTGATCAAAAATCACTTCTCCCGCTTGGTTAATGATCACCACTTGGGGAATTTGACCACGATAATAGTAAGCCTCATCGTTAGGATTCACAGGAGCATCGGGTAAAAATGAATCCACAGACAGGGGAATTAAATCAGCCGCACGACCATACCAAGCTTGCAGTTGGGAATAGGTGGGGGCAAAGTTTTTGCTATCCCGACTATCATCTAAATAGAATAAAATAATGGCAACGCGATGATTTCGCAGAGAATCTTTGAGCCGGGAACGGGGGGGAACCAAAGAGCCATTGCCCGCGTATAAAGCAAAAATATTTCCATCAAAATGATCGTCATTCATGGCAGCATCAACTGGTTTTGAAAAAACGATCGTGGAGAGGAGTAGGGCACAGAAAATGCAAACGAGAAAACGGGAAATATGCTTGATCACAACGATAAACTTGCCAAAACTTGCCAACAGGTCAAAGGGATCTTAGCAGTTTTTGTCGATCGACGATCGATTTCCCCTCCTGGGGTGGGTTCTACACGTCCCGTTTCGCGTGATCCTCGATGAAAGACTTCACTAAGTTCACGTCCTCCACACTGCCAATAATCAAGGGAGTACGATCGTGGAGTTGCTGGGGGGTAATGGCCAAAATGTCCTCGGTGCCGGTGCTGGCGGCTCCCCCTGCCTGCTCAATTAAAAAAGCTAAGGGCGCAGATTCATAGAGCAAACGCAGTTTCCCTTCCGGTTTTTTGCGGGTGCCGGGATAGAGAAAAACGCCGCCCTGAAACAAAATCCGGTGAATATCCCCCACTAAAGCGCCGCTGTAGCGCCCGGTATAGCCTTCGTGACGGTGGACATAACGGATGTAATCTCGCATGGGCTCATCCCATTGCCAAAAATTCCCCTCGTTGACGCTGTACACCGGCCCGTGTTCAGGAATGCGGATATTTTCGTGGGAGAGAATAAACTCCCCTAGGCTGGGATCCAAGACAAAGGCATGGGTGCCCTGTCCCAGGGAATACACCAGCATGGTGCTGGGGCCATAGAGAATATAACCAGCCGCCAGTTGCTTATGGCCCGGTTGCAGCAAATCCAAAGCTTCCCCCGTTTCGTCCGTGCCTTCCTGCTGACGAATGGCAAAAATTGACCCCACATTGAGGTTAATATCCACATTAGAAGAGCCATCAATGGGGTCGTAAAGGAGGGTATAGCGGCCAATGGGGCAATTTTCGGGAATGTAGTAGGGCTTTTCCATTTCCTCCGATGCCAGGCGACACACCAGACCGCTTTGCTTAAAGACAGAAATAAACACCTGATTGGCATAGAGATCCATCTTTTTCACGGATTCCCCCTGCACATTGGTTTGCCCCGTAAACCCCAAGACATTTTCCATTAGCCCCGCTCGGCTGAGGTTGCGGGAAACCAGCTTGGCGGCCAGGGCGATGCGGTTCATCAGGGCGCTTAAATCCTGGGCATCCGGCGAAAAACTTTGCAGTTGTTGTAAAACGTGGCGCGAAAGGGTGGTGCAATCCCGATCGAGGGCTAAAGTTTCTTCCACAGCATCTAACCCCTCCGCTGTATCGGCAATCCCTAGGGCATCTGGAGCGATCGGCATAGCATCCTCTCTGGGCATATCCATAAAAAACCAGACGAATCAATGTATTGGGCACATCGCTCCGTCCGGAACATTTGGCTAATATTGACTATCCAACTTAGACCAAAACCATCTTGAAAAGTATCGGAATCTCAGGTAGGCAAACCCTTAAGAATGCGACTTTCCAATCTAGGCAAGGTTCAATAGGATTTAATTGTACGAAGAATCCATGGAGATTGAAGTAAGCTTTACAAAAAGTAAAGACTTTTGCGGCCCAGGGATAAAACTGGAATGCACCTGAATTTTGAAGTAGTGTGAATGGGGAATCCGTCGTGTACCCGTAGTTTACCCCTAGGTTGTTCATGGGCATAGAGCAAAAACAGAGCAAAGCCATGGCTTCGATTCAACGATCGAAATGGGCAAAATGGGCTCCTATTGTGGTGCTGGTGTTAGGGCTGCTGATCTTATTACTGATGGCCAAGGGCATAGCGGTCTTGGCGGCGGATCGCATTGTCTACAGTATTCCCATTCTGGGGGGGATTGCCCGTAGCCTGGAATTGGCGGAATTTTTAAATCTTTTATTGTTCTCTGTGCTGGGGATGGGCATCGGCTTAGGGGTTCATCTCATTCTAGTTCCCGATCAGGAGCGGGTGGGACGATCGGTTTTAATGGTTCTCATTCCGATTCTGTTTCTCAGTGGTTGCTTTTTTCAGTATCAACTCTGGCTCTCCGATGTGCGAGCGGAGATGGGCATTAGTGCGGCGCAGGTGAGGGCGGTGACCAATCAATGGCTAGGGCAAACGGTCAAGAAACCAGGCCTTTGGGGGTTTTATCACTACACAACCCTGTATAGTATTTTACCTACCAACCCCGATCGTCTTAGGGCCTCCATTCAGGGAAGCGATCGGGTTAACCAACTCTTTTCCCAGGTATTTTCTACCACCCCAACCCAGGCAGGGCAATTATTAGGATTGTGTGTATGGGGGTTACGGGCATTTTATTTTGGTCTTTCTGTGTTGACTTCCCTGCACCATTTTGAAGAGGGTATGGCTCAGGGAAAACACCGCTTGCAATCCCCAGGAACGGCAGTTCCCGATCCAAGTAAAAGAAAGGGGGTTCCTCGCAAAGTTCACAAAAAGGTTAAATCAAAAAGGTTAAATGATTAAGGGAATTTTGCCACTTATAGAGAAGACTCGCTTAGCATGAAGATAACTTCGTGTATAAATCCCTAATTTAGGGGAAAGATCACCGATCCCATAGACCAGGGAAGATTATGCAACCATCTCTTCAAAATGAACTACTGGCTTTAAGCCTCAAAATGGATACCAGCTTACAGGCGATCGAGCAACTGAGCCAACTTTTAACGCTCTTAATTGCGGAATTGCAAAGCACCGGGAGAGCGCCAATCCGCCCAGAAATGGAGGGTTCAGCCCCAACCCAATCTCCCTTACTGCAAGCCCTGCTGGATCAACTCTCGATTATTCGTCAGGAATTACAACGGTCTACCCAGCCCCTCACTGACCGACTGGTGCCCGTGCCTCTGCTGTTAGACGAACTGATTCCCCCCAACTTATCAGCGGATCTGGTAAACGATCGCCCGGTGGGGGTTGATCAGCCTGCCCTGTCTCTGCATCACAAAGATGTGCTAGAGGATGACGACTCCTTTGGCTTTGAGCGGACGATTAACGGTGCGGTACCCGCAGAGATGCAGGTGCGGCGCTTAATGGCTCAACTGACCGCTGCTTACAACCGCATCGCCGCCCTAGAGGAGCAACTGCTGTCTTCCCATCGCTTTTCCTATGCTGCTCAGGAGACCCAAAATGTGCAGGGCTAATCTGGGTGTTGTATGTTAGGGTTTTGGATCGGAGGAACCCGTTGGACACAGATCCAGCAATTCACACCGATCGCAGGCGGGACTGCGGGCCGGACACACGGCTCGACCGTGATAAATCAATCGAATTGACCAGTTTTCCCAATCTTCTTGGGGCAGGAGTTTCATTAAATCTCGCTCGATTTTGGTGGGATCGTCATATTGGGTTAGCCCTAGTCGCTGGCTCAAACGTTTAACGTGAGTATCGACGGTGACCCCTAGATTCATGCCAAAGGCATTGGCTAAAACCACGTTGGCAGTTTTGCGGGCCACACCGGGAAGTTTTAATAGCTCTGGCATACTTTGGGGCACTTCGCCGTTAAAGTCTTCCACAATCATTTGACAAGCCCCCTGAATATTTTTCGCCTTATTGCGATAAAAACCAGTGGAATGAATCAGGGTTTCCAACTCTGTACGATCGGCCTGGGCTAGGGACGGAGCATCGGGAAAGCGCCGAAATAATTCTGGAGTTACTTTGTTCACCCGATCGTCTGTACATTGGGCGGAAAGAATGGTGGCGACGAGGAGTTGAACGGGGGTTTCATAGGTGAGGGAACAGGTGGCGTTAGGGTATAGTCCCTTCAGGCGATGTAAAATTTCTAGCGCCCGTTGTTTGGTGGCGGCGGTTGTTTTTCTGGGCATAATCGAGAATTTTTTGAATGGTCTTAAATGTGTGAAGTTTGAACGGATAAAACCAGGAAAACTAGATAGAATTTGCTAAATTGCGGAACCGAGTAAACTGGGGTTCAAATAATAGCTTGACCGTTCCCACAGGGCCATTTCGATGTTTGGTGATAATCACTTCCGCTAAACCCCGATCGACGCTATCCGGGTTATAGTATTCGTCTCGGTAGAGCATAATAATTAAGTCTGCATCCTGTTCAATTGATCCCGATTCCCTGAGATCAGACATCATCGGGCGCTTATTTGTGCGAGATTCTACCCCCCGACTGAGTTGGGAAAGGGTCATCACTGGAGCATTGAGTTCCCGCGCCATCCCCTTTAACGATCGGGTTATTTTAGACAGTTCCTGCACCCGATTATCGGGACTTGCCCCTTCCATCAGTTGCAAATAATCAATTAAGACTAGGCCTAATTTACCCCCCTGTTCCGATTGTAAACGTCGCGCCTTCGATCGCATTTCGTTGACGGTCATATCGGGGGTATCGTCGATATAAATGGGGAGTTCGGATAAATTGCCCATGGCTTGCCCCAAAAGGCTCCATTCTTCTGTGGTAATTCGCCCTGCTCGGAGGCGACCGCTTTCAATTCCAACTTCACTGGATAACAGTCGATAGACTAACTGTTCCTTAGACATTTCTAAGCTGTAAATACAGACGGGCAAACGATGAATAACAGCAATATTGCGGGCAATATTCAAGACAAAACTAGTATTATGAACACAAATATCATTGGCAACAAAGTTATGGGTTATCGGGATCGTTAAATCATAAACCTGTTTATACCCCATCGGTTCAATGGAAACAATTTCATCCCAGTACACCTCACTCGTGGCCAAGTTTTCCAGTTCTGTACTCTGCAACGATCGGGATAATAGGGCTAAACGATCGCGGCTCAAAGCCCGTTTACCGACATGAAGATTACTGTTTTGGATGTCCGATCGATGGGATAAGGATTGCCAACTCTCTGTTCCTTTGGCCACGGCTAACTGAAGCCAAACTTCCATGGGAATCAGATCTCGATTAGTATGATAAGTCTTGGTGAGCAACGCTTGTCGTGCCTTCTCTACAGCTTTTTCTTTGCCAAAAATACCGATCGTATCGATAAAAGTCTGAAGCGATCGTTGATCCGTAATATCTAATTGCCATGCGGGATGACGATCGGCCTGATACTGGATCTGACGTTGTTTAACCCTTGCGATAATGCCGAATCGCAGCAGTAAGTGTTGAATTTGCTGTACCAGTTTTTTACTCAGGCTAGCGTAGCCTAACTGCACCTGATTACTCTTGAGGACGGTTATCCAACCATCCGTGGCAAAAAGGCGATTCAGAAACAAGGCAATTTGAGGTTGTGTGAGTTGAAAAATAAGCTGAGGTATAAATTTAGTATGGGAATTTTTTCCCCAGAGTTTTAGATCTATTAACCACTGAGTTAGGACGTTTTTCTCAGGAAAGTGACCTACCGCCTCAGCAAAATCTGCTTGAAGTCGATCGTTTCCGTTTGTAAATTGGGGAGAAGTTCGGGTCAAACAGCCATCACCCATTAAATAGGCTAAAATCTTAACTCTCGCTTCTGGTAGGGTTTGCTCACCAAAAATAGGAATGATGCGGGGGATCGCAATCTTTTGACCTACCTGAAGTTGTCCTAAAGGCTTCCAACCCTCGAAGGTTAAAAAAGGATGGGTTAAGGTGGTTTCGATCGATCGCCCTAATTGTGTGACTACCTTGAATACAGGTTTAATACCATCATTTACAAATGCTGAGGGTTGGGTTAAACTCAATTTCCAATTTTGATTCAAGGTTAAGAGTGTGGGGGTGTGCCCCTGGGTCTGTTGGGCTTGGTAAATCTCAGCGATCGTTTGAATGGAACCATCACTCAGCACAATTTCACTATCATGGGCTAAACATTTGCCCATAGCGGGCCTGCCCGCCACAATAATTAAATCCGATCGCTGAAATCCCTGGGTTAAGCCATCCAAATCATAAAAATTACAGGGAATTCCTGATAGGGTTGTCCCTAACGATCGGCTTTCAATTTCATTAAAGGTTTGGGTCAGAATTTCCGCCGTTGCGACCAAACCACCCCGTGGTCGATCCTGGGTCAAAGCAAAGATTTTCTGCTCCGATTCTTGCAGAATTGTACCCAGGGGTTGCTTCGTATCGTAGCCAAAGGCAATGACTTGATTGCCCACCTTAATCAGTTGACGACGGAGATATTTATCCATCACCAATTCCGCATACTGATCTACGTTGGCGGTGCTAATAATGCGATCGAGAAGTTGGGCGAGTTTACTTTGTCCCCCCACCTGCTCTAGTTTTCCTTGATCCTGAAGCCAAGCAGCCATGGTGGTTAAATCCGTGGGCTTGCCCTGACTGTGCAGCATCAGGGCCGTGCGGTAAATTTCCCGATGGGCATTGAGGTAAAAAGCATCGATTTTTAAAACATCCACCACCCGCGAGATAGCTTCGGGATCCAGCAAAATGCTCCCCAAAATCGCCTCCTCCGCCTCTAGGTTTTGAGGAGGAACCCGCTCCGTAATCGGCTGAAAATCCTGTTCACCGTTGTTCTCTGAGGGTTTTGTTCCCACCTGCCCGCCGTACACCACGACTTTTTATCCTCAAAATAGTTTATTTGAACTATATTACCTAGACGTTTCTAGAATAACAGACCGCTGGAGATAAACCCCAGATCGGGGGATGTCTTTAATCCTGGTCTAAAAGCGGCGATCGGCGGGTGAATTGGCTGCCCAGCACAAAGCTCAAACCGCTGAGGATCAAGACGATCGGGGTGGTTCCCCACGGAAACTGGAGTTGAAAGCGATGGAATAATAGTTCCAGAGTTAGTAAGCTGGCCAGTCCCACCATCAGGCTGCTGATAACCCCCGTGGGCGTTGCGCCTTTCCAGACAAAAATTCCCAGGAGGGGCCAGAGTAGCAGGGTAGCCAAGGTGGCGGCGAGGGTGACCAATGGGGCGAGGTAACCTTGACCCACCGGGGACAGGGCTAAACCACAGGCTAACCCTAAGGTCAGAACAGAAACCCATTGGGCGAGGCGGTATTCCTGTTCCTCCGTGAGGGGTTGAGCCCAGAGATTTTCCACCACATCGCGGGTAAACATGGAGGAAAGGGAGAGCAAAATGCTGTCGATCGTACTCATGCCACAGGCAAACACCGCTAAGGTGACTAAACATCCTCCTTTGGGCCAACGATCGGCATAGAAAGCAGCGACTAAACGATCGCTATCGGCAATTTGTCCATAGAGGGCGGCGGTGGCCATAATGCCGATGGTCATGAGGGCTAATTTAATGATAATTCCTAACCCTAAATGTCCCCAAGCAGCTTTTTCAATGACCTGCACGGATTTCCCCATCATCACCCGTTGAAAAATTTGGGGCCAGAGAAAAAAGGCAAATGACCAGGATAAGGATTGATCAATAAAAACAGGGGTATTCGCTGAATTAAAGGTTAACTTTTCGGGAATTAATTGTTGAAGGCTGTCTAAACCTTGGCCGTAGCCCCCGACCCAGTGGGTAAACAGCACAGCGGTGAGGAGAATTAAAATTAATAAAAAAATGCCCTGTACTACATCCGTCCAAATCACAGCCCTGGCTCCGCCCCAAAAGATATAAAGGGAGGTGGATAAGCCTAATAGCGCAATACCGATCGGAAAGGAAACAAACTGATCCGTCGCTACCGCAAACACCTTAGCTACGGCCACAAATTGCACCACCAAAAAGGGAAAAATTGATAAAATCCCCACGATCGTGGTTAACCAGTGAACCCAGCGGGATTGATAGTAATGGGCAAAGAGTTCCGCTTGGGTAATAAACTGATTCTCTTTGCACACAGCCCACACCTTGGGGCCAAAATAAAGCAGTAGGGCAAAGGAACCACCGAGGGCAATAAAGGTTTGAAAAAATAAAATTCCCCCCTCATAAATAAAAGCGGGAGCAGTGGTTAAAGCCAAAGCATTCACCTTCGTAGCCACGATCGTTCCCATCAAGGCGATCGGCCCCACATTGCGATCGGCCACAAAGAAATCCTCCGCCGTATGCTGGCTGAGTCGATTGGCAAAATAGCTGACTGCTTTTAGCAACAGGAGATAGAGAAGAACAACCACTAGGGTTAAAGAAGCACTGGACACAAGGGATACTCCTAGCTTAAAAAGATAAAAGATAAAACTTAAAACTAACCAGATTCAAAAACTCCCCATTTCACTTAGTCCTCCCTGGGTAAAAGTGGAGTAGAGTCGCTTGATCACTTCGCCCAAAATTGTAATTTCATATAAAACCGCGAGTTGGGTTCTTTCATCTTGATAAAATTCCGCTTCGCTCAAGCGATCGGTTAATCGCAGGATAGTTTGACAAAGCTTCAGAATATCAAGTAGATAGGACTGATCTTGATTCATACATTATCTGGGCAGTATTTAAAATATTTTTACGACGAATCCAGTTATGACTATCCAGAATAGAGCGTTTTTCCAGAAGATCAACTTTACGACCAACCAAAGCTTCAAACTGATATTGAATACCAACCAGATCCATTAAGCTCAGGTTAGGGGTAGCAGGACGATCGAAAACAACCATTACATCAATATCACTGTCTGCCCTGAAGTCATCTCGAAAAATAGAACCAAACAATGAAAGTTCAAGAATATGACGCTCTTGGCAAAATTGCTTTAACTGACTGGGTGAGATCTTTAGACGAGCATAGATCCGCTTCCGATTCTGATTTTGATTCTGATCTAGACTGTCAGGGCTGTCCCTCCCTTGGAGCCGATCGCTTACCTCTGAAACACTCGATTCCTGAAGTAATGACTCCTGATCTGTTGCCATATCCATATCCCTCCCTGATTATTGACTTGTCCTTTAGGCTTTAGGGAATAAATGACCTAACTTTGCTGCTTTCGTTGCCAAATATTGGGAATTATAAGGTGTTGCTTCAATAAATAAGGGAACTCGATCGACAATTTCGATGCCGTAGCCCCCTAACCCTGCAATTTTTCGGGGATTATTGGTAATTAAACGGATTTTTTTCACCCCTAAATCATTCAAAATCTGCGCTCCAATGCCGTAGTTCCGTAGATCCGGGGGAAATCCTAAGCGCTCGTTGGCTTCCACCGTATCTAAACCTAAGTCCTGTAAACTATAGGCTTTGATTTTATTAATTAACCCAATGCCTCTTCCCTCTTGGCGTAGGTAAACTACTATACCCTGTTCAGCATTCTCAATCATTTTGAGCGCGGCTTGAAGCTGCATACGACAATCGCAACGCAAGGAGCCAAACGCATCTCCGGTTAAACATTCCGAATGTACCCGCACCATTACCGCTGTTTCCTCAAACTGTAGGGGATTGCCCTTCACGATCGCTACGTGTTCAAAATCATCTAAAGTATTGCGATAGGCATAGATTTTAAATTGACCAAATTCCGTTGGTAATTCCGCCACCGTTTCTCGTACCACAAAACGTTCATGTTGCAGCCGATAGCTAATTAAATCCGCAATACTAATAATTTTAAGCTTAAATTTTTCAGCATATTCCAACAACTGGGGTAAACGAGCCATGGAGCCATCGGAGTTTTGAATTTCACAAATGACCCCGGCGGGATAAAGTCCAGCTAATTGGGCTAAATCCACCGCCGCTTCCGTATGACCTGCCCGTTTTAGCACTCCCCCCTCCTTCGATCGTAGTGGAAAAATATGCCCCGGTCGTCGGAGATCCGTAGGTTTAGTTAAAGGATTAATAATCGTTTGAATGGTTCGCGCCCGATCCTCTGCGGAAATACCCGTAGTCACTCCCAGACTCGGTGACGCATCCACACTCACCGTAAAAGCCGTCTGATTACTATCCGTATTACGATCGACCATGAGGGGAATTTCTAACTCATCCAATCGATCGCCCTGCATGGCTAAACAAATTAAACCCCGTGCTTCCACCGCCATAAAATTAATCAGATCGGGAGTAGCAAACTGGGCGGCACAAACGAGATCCCCCTCATTTTCTCGATTTTCATCATCAACCACTACGATCGCTTTACCACATTTTAAGTCATTTAAGGCTTCGGAAATCTGATGAAACATAGTTAAAATGAGTTTTGAGTTTTGAGTTTTGAGTTTTAAGTTTTGAGTTTGAAGGTTTGAGTTTTGAGTTTTGAGTTTTAAGTTTTAAGTTTGCAGTTTGCAGGTTTAGGTTTTGAGTTTGGGGTTTGCAGGTTTAAGTTTGGAGTTTTGGTTTGAAGGTTTAGGTTTTGAGTTTTGAGTTTTGAGTTTTAAGTTTTAAGTTTGCAGTTTGCAGGTTTAGGTTTTGAGTTTGGGGTTTGCAGGTTTAGGTTTTGAGTTTTGAGTTTGCAGGTTTAAGTTTTGAGTTTGCAGGTTTAGGTTTTGAGTTTGGGGTTTGAAGGTTTAAGTTTGAAGGTTTGAGTTTTGAGTTTGGGGTTTGGAGAGGAGATTAACGGCGTGTACAATTTCACTGTCAAGATCTCTGGTTTCTTGTAGAATAAAGCCCAATTTCTTGATAAGTAGGCCAGGCTAAATAAGGGGATCTATCAATGACGGCAGAATAGG
>DALYGI010000051.1:0-15775 GCA_031971595.1 Prochlorotrichaceae cyanobacterium CTOTU29312 | reverse complement strand
GAAACCTATCCCTGTTATAGTGACTACCAAACTTTTCATGAAAGTAATAGTCCCATAGGCGATCGTCAGTTCTTGGCACTTCAGGAGGCTCTGAATCCACTCCCGTCCAGTCCTGAGGATTTTCAAACCCGACGCTTGGGAACCGTGGATAGTTTTTGTCAAGACTATTTAGCACAAAAAAAGGCGGTTGATACTGCGGATAATCGTCAGTTCCTGCAAGATATTTCAGACCGAGAAAATAATATCAGTGTTAAACAAAATAAGATTAATGAATTGCAACAGCAGTATGATTCTACCCTGTTGGAAAAAATTGCCGGACAGGATCCTCAAAATTCTATTACCACCTCTACCGCCGAAAATACCCGTCGGGACTTGGAGCAGGCAAAAGCAGAAATCGATCGCTGGCGCAAGGAAATTGCTGATCTGAAGGTTAACTTAGTAACCAATCCTGTCTCTAAAACTTACTTAGAGACGTTGGGAAATACCAGTCACTATCAAACCCTAAAAACTTCATACGAAAAAGCTCAGTTTTGGTATCCAAATGTTCAATTTCTGCTTCAGATTCTTTTCCTCGTTCCTTTAATTGGATTAACCTATGCTTGGCACTCTCAAGCCCTCAATACCAACAAAAGCTTACAGGCCTTGCTGAGTTGGCACTTGCTGCTCATTTTTTGTGTTCCGCTCCTCGTGCGTGTTTTTGAATTCCTGCAATTCAGTAACTTAGTCTCTGCGATCCTAGAGGTTATCATTGCCCTTGTGGGGGGGCTCTGGTTTATTGCAAGTTATCTGTTGATCTTCACCATCCCCCTGCTAGGATTTGGGCTAATTAAGTTTCTCCAACGCTTTGTCTTTAATCCTAGGGTACAGGCTAAAAAAAGAATTCAGAAACAACGGTGTATTCAATGTAATGCTCGGCTACATACTCCCGATCCGTTTTGTCCCCACTGCGGGTTTCATCAATATCAAGAGTGTCCCCATTGTCACCAGTTAAGTTATCAATATGCTCCCTTCTGTCGGGCTTGTGGAACCGCTTTTCCCCCGATCTGAACGGGGCTTCACTACTGGGCCTCGCTGGTGCGGCCCAGACTTTTCCTCTAGTTTTGTAGTTTTGTAAAGCAACTTGACTTACACTTGACCTACAATCGAAGTTAGCCGTGTAATAATCGGCCCAACTCGATCGGGGGTTGAAGTCACCCCAGAAGTTCATACTGTTCATAACGCTGAATCTATGTACAATCCTGCTCTTAAAGAGTATTCCCGCAACCAAAACGCTCCCGTCTTACCCTCCCTGGGCAATGCGTCCATCTTAGACTGGCTGGAAACCACTGGTCGCCTCCTGGCTAGGGATAAGGATGAAAATCAGCCGGATTATCTCCTCGCCTCCGATGAAGAAATTGAAGGCTTGATGGTGGATGAGGGGGGCTATGATGATGCGGATGATGATGACGAAGATTTTGATCTAGAAGAATAGATCGAGATAGCACTCGAATCCGGTTCTTCCCCTTGGTCAGGCATCAAGGGATAGCCCAAGACTTTCCAAATTGATGGATTGGTGGTATATCCAATCCAAATCTGTACCAATTATTTGTGGTGTTAGGAGCCGATCGCAGTGGATGCTAAGTTTTTTCCTCCGAAACGCAGTGTAGGCTTGTCCGGGGGGCAGTTGTTCTGGCTGCTGGGGGCTGTGCTGCTGGTTGGGGTGAGTGCCGTTGAACGCTTTGCTCTGGAGGCCGACTCTTTACGGTTGCTCCGTCCTCTCCTCTGGAGTGCCCTAGGGTCGGGTTTGTTGGGGCAATGGGTTATTCCGATTCTGCGCCAAATTAAGGCGGGGCAGTTTATCCGAGAAGATGGCCCCCAAAGCCACCTCAAGAAAGCGGGAACTCCCACCATGGGCGGCATTTTTATTGTGCCAGTGGGTCTGGCTTTCGGGATTCTCCTCTCTGGATTTAATCCCAGTGTCCTAGCGATCGGCCTGCTTACCCTCAGCTATGGGTTTATTGGCTGGTTAGATGATTGGCAAATCCTGCGCCGCAAGTCTAATAAAGGGATTTCTCCGGCCATGAAGCTGGCTCTTCAAGTGGGTTTTGCGGTGCTGTTCTGTGGTTGGGTGGCTTGGCAGACGGGCATTTTTGGCAATTTGACCCAGGTGCAACTACCCGGAAATTTGGTGCTGCCCTTGGGGTTTGCCTTCTGGCCTTTGGCGGTTTTTGTGTTGACAGCGGAAAGTAATGCCACCAATTTAACGGACGGCTTGGATGGCCTGGCGGCTGGTACGGGGAGCTTGGTGCTGGCTGGCTTGGGGGTCTATATTCTGCCGGACTATCCCGCGTTAGCGGTCTTCTGTCTGTGTATGGCGGGGGCCTATTTTGGGTTTCTGTTCCATAATCACAACCCTGCGAAGGTCTTTATGGGAGATACGGGATCCCTGGCGCTGGGTGGTGCCTTAGGTGCAGTGGCCCTTTATACCAATAGTCTCTGGGTTTTGTTTGTGATGGGCGGGCTCTTTTTTGTGGAGTCGATTTCAGTGCTGCTTCAGGTAGGCTATTACAAAGCCACGAAGGGGCCGGATGGGGTGGGTAAGCGCCTCTTTAAGATGGCTCCCTATCATCATCACCTAGAGCTAACGGGCTGGTCAGAAACCCAAATTGTGACGTTATTCTATGGGGTAACGGCGATTTTAATTGGGTTCTGCTTAGTGGTTTTTTAGCCTTCAACTTTAAACCTGTTCGATTGAAGGCTTTGTGCGTAAAGTGGAAAATCATTACGAAGGATCCGTCTCCTGGGTCTGATCCTCAACCTCTGAAACATCTTGGGGCAGATGATCCACCAAGCCCATCTCAAAGGCAAGATCCGGTAAGTCCGAGGCACGGTAGCGGCCCGGTTGGAAAATTTGCTCAAAGGTAAAGCAGGGTTGCCGGAGTTCTACGACTTCCGTAGGCAAAAAAGCATCCCGAAACATTTTTCGTTCAATTCCCATGGGTGATTCTCCTTAGATTTTCAAACTTCGATGATCCCATTGGCTATAGAGGGAGTTTTCGGCATTGTACTCCACTCCCACTTGGGAAAGGTAGAGTTGGGAGGCTTCCTCTGGGGTGCCAAAGAAGACGGATTTGCCATGTTCAATGACGAGGACTTTTTCGCAGGCATCGGCAATAAATTTCAAGTTATGGGACACCACAATCACGGTGGAATGTTCCTGCCATAATTCATTCATCCGTTGTTGACTTTTGCGATGGAAATGTTCATCCCCAACGGATAGCACTTCATCAATAATTAAAATATCGGGATTCACATCCGTAGCGATCGCAAAGCCGAGGCGGGCAGACATCCCAGAGGATAGGCCTTTAACGGGAACATAGGCATAGTCGGTTAATTCCGCAAATTCTAAAATCTGTTGCATTTTTTGCTTCATCACCGCTTTCGGAAAACCCATGAGGGTACCGTAGAGCAAAACATTATCTGCAACGGATAAATCATCATCAAATCCGGCCCCCAGTTCAATTAATGGAGCGATCGTTCCTTTGACGTGAACCGTGCCTTGGGTCGGTTGTAAAATCCCGCAAATTACTTTGAGTAAGGTCGATTTACCGGAACCATTTGCGCCAATAATGCCAATTTTTTCTCCTCTGGTAATGGAAAGGGTAATCCGATCGAGAACGAGACGTTTACGGGGTTTGTTATAGGTTCCTTCCAGAAAGGAAAAGACGGTTTTTTTAAGATCATAGGAAAGTTCCTCTTGGGTGCGTCGCCACAGGGAAACATCCTGAAGGTGAATGATGGGTTCGGGGGATTGTGGGGTTTCGATCGTTCCTGACAAAGACAAGGGAAATGCTCCTCAATTTTATAAATTTTTATAAATTATTAAACTCTAAGTTCAATTAAATTCAATTAAATTAAATCAATAAATTGATGACGAAAACGACGAAAAACCAGCCAACCGATCGTTAAAACCACTAAGCCGCTCAAGAAACCTTGAACCAGAATGATTAGATTAATGGGCTCGGAGGTGAGGGAAATTTGCCGAAAGCCTTCAATGATCGGAGAAAGGGGATTGAGGACGAGGAAGGGTTTGACCGGATCCGGTACAATTTCCGAGGGATAAAAGACTGGGCTACTAATCCACAGCACAAAGACCACTAATTCATAAAAATAGGGCAGATCTCGAAAAAAGATATAGAGGGTACTCACCAATAAGCCAATACCAGCACAGACTAAAATTAAACTACAGAAGGGAATCAAAATCGCAAAAATCCTCAGAGATAATCCTACTTTGAACAGGGTTACGAGAATTAAGAGGGGAAAGCTACCCACCATAAATTGAAAGATATTGGCAGCTACCATCGACAGCGGAAAAATACTAAAGGGTAGCTTAATTTTATTCAGTAACTTACCATTATCGACCAAACTCTTGAGGGCTTGAATCGTAGAGGCAGAAAAGAAATTAATGGTGATTAAGCCCGTAAAGGCTGCTAACAAATAGTTGATAATAGAATTATCGTAATAACTGGCAAAGGTGGTGCCAAAAATTGCGGTATAGAGTCCAGTCATTAACAAGGGACTCAGCAATGACCAATAAATCCCTAACAATGACCCCCGATAGCGTACCTTGAGATTACGCTCCACTAAAATTTCAATGAGTTCCCAATAGCGGCGAATTTGAAAGCGATCGATACTGAGTTTGGAGAGCATTATAGGGAATGGGGAATAGGGAATAGGGAATTATTAATTATTAATTATGTTATCAGTGTTCTTGTTGGGGGCGAAACGATCGGATTAGAAACATCTCTACATCATCCACGAGGCTATAGAGGACGGGGACAACAATTAGGCTGAGGATGGTGGAGGTGGTGAGGCCGCCAATGATGGCGACGGCCATGGGCTGACGTAGTTCTGCTCCTACGCCCCACCCTAGGGCGAGGGGCAACATTCCTAAAATGGTGGAAAGGGTGGTCATTAAAATGGGCCGTAGTCGCCGGGGGGCGGAGGTGAGTAGGGCTTCCCGCTGGCTTAAGCCCGATCGCTTCAGTTGGTTGGTGTAGTCCACAATTAAAATGGCGTTTTTGTTGACAATGCCAAAGAGGAAAATTACGCCGATTAGGGAGATCATGCCTACGTCGCTTTGGGTAATTAAAAGCCCTAGGACGGCTCCGATAATGGATAGGGGTAGGGCTAAAACAATTACGAGGGGATCTAACAAGCGGCGGAACAGTAGCAGTAAAATCGCCAAAATTCCCCCGATCGAGAGGAGGGCGGTGCGGCCAAAGCTACGAATGACCAGATCACTGCGCTGGGAGTCTCCCCCCAGTTGAATGGTGACCCCCTCCGGTAAGATCCCTTGGGCTTGGCTGACCACGGCGGCGGTGGCTTCCCCTAGGGCTTGGCCTGGAGCTAGGTTGGCCCGCAGATAGGCGACCCGCTCCCCGTTGAGGTGCAGGATTTCGTTAGGTTTGGCGTTGGGGCCCTGGTTCGGCAGTTCATCGTCCCCCGTAGCGGTGACATCCACTAAGCCAGAGAGTTGGGAGGCTTTGGTTTTCAGCCGTTGCACCGTGGTCACCAGTTCTTGAATATCGTCGCCCTGAAAAGCCACCTTGAGGGGCAAATCTCCCCCCGTATCCACAAATTGAATATCCTCTAAACTGGCCCGCGCCCCCACTAAGGTCGGCAGGGCTTCCCGTATCTGTTCCTGAACGATCGCCGTATGGAAGGAACGATCGGCCTTGAGTTTGACGTATAACCGCCCCTGGTTAATGGCTCCCCGCTCTCCCAAAATGCTTAAAACCGCTTCCACCTCAGGATTGGCTAAAACCGCAGGCTCTAACTGCTCCGCAAATTGACGGGATTCCGCGAGAACAAGGGGTGCAAACTGAGCCTCTGGAGACATGGCGGGCTGGTCTGCCTCTGCCCCAGCCCCAATGGGCAAATCTAAGACCACGATCGCTTGGCCGGGTTCCACGGCATCAAAGCTCTCTACATTATTAATTTTCGCCAACACGGGCCACCGATCGCGGGAGGAGAGGAAACGCTCCGCCACATCCCGTAAATCTTGATCCGGTTGGATAATGTAGGTTTTAGCGGCCCGACGTTTTAACTGTTTCAGGCGATCTAACTGCTCCGGGGCTAAGCCTTCCAGAAAAGGGGCATAGGTGCGAAGTTGATCCGCGCCATTAGCACCGTTCGAGGGGGATTCTGAACCGTTAGGCTTGGAGGGAGGAGAATCTGAGTCGTTAGCCTCTGAACCCGTAGCCTCTGGAGATTCCCTAGGGGATTTTTCCTCAGAGGGGGGCTGAAACCGAGATCGCAGGGTTTGTTCTAAATAGGCGGGACTAATGCGATAGGTAACGTTAAACTCACCCCGATCGAGCTTGGGGATAAAGCCCTGGGGAATGAGGGGAATGAGGGCAACCCCGATCGCAAAACTGAGGATCGCCAGTAAAACCACCCAAAAGCGATGGTTGAGGGCCACATCCAGTAAACGACGGTAGCCATAACGGAGGGGAAAACTTTCCGGGGCAACGGTTTGTTCCGATACCTTGGGGCGCAGCCAGAAGGCCGCTAAGACTGGCGAGAGGGTACGGGCTACTAACAGAGAAGTCAGCACCGCAGCAGAAACCGTAATGCCAAAGGGTTTGAAAAACTGGCCGATCGTTCCCCCCATATTTCCCACCGGAAAAAACACCGCCACGATCGTAAAGGTAGCGGCGGACACGGTTAACCCAATTTCTGAGGTGGCTTTAATGGCAGACTGGCGGGGACTTTCCCCTGGGGTGAGGTGCCGGGAAATGTTCTCCACATCGACGATCGCATCGTCCACAATAATGCCAATTACCAAAGCCAAAGCCAGGAGGGTAATGGTCTCCAGGTTAAACCCATTCCAAGCCATGACAATAAACGTCCCCAGCAGAGAGAGGGGAATGGCCAACGCCGTAATCAACGTAGCCCGCCAACTTCGCAGAAAGGGATAGATAATAATCACCGCCAAAACGATCGCCATCCAGAGCGACTCGATCGTGGCGTGGGTAGCCTCTCGGATGTAATTGGCCTGGGTTACAGCGGTTTCTAACTGTAAATCCGGGACGCGCTTACTCAGCCCCTCCACCGCCGCCTGAACCTGCTCTACCACCTCCAAAATATTGGCATTGGGTTCCTTAATCACCTGAATCCCCAACACATCTTCCCCATTCCACCGGGTCAGGGTCTGGGCCGCAAACGGAGCCCCAGGGGCGGGTTGAGCCTCTAAATCTAAATCCGCTGTCCCCAGCATCTCCACCCGTAACACTCCTCGCAACCGGGCTAAGACTGGGATCACCTCGTTCTGACAACGATCGTAGAGATCTCGCCGGGAGGTATTAGCTTCTCCCTGAACCACATAGGTAATGGCGCTGGACTCATTGAGATCAAAGGGCGTAATGCTAAAACTTGCCTCCGGGGGCAGGTTCACCCCCTTCAGTTGCAACTCCGTCGCCAGATAGGACTCCTGAAGCTGTTTCCCCACTCCAAAGCGCAATTGAACGATCGATCGTCCCGCATAGGTGGAAGACTCATAACTTTCTAAATGGGCTAACCCCTGCAACCGCTGCTCTAAGGGCAAGGTCAACTGAGTTTCCGTGGCGTAAATATCCTCTAGGGGGGCGGACGCATCCACCAGCACAATGGGAAAAGAAATATCAGGGAAAAGGTTATACCGGAGGGAACTAAAGGCCAACAGCCCCGCAATCGCCACCCCCAGCCAAAAAGCGATCGTGAGGGCAGGATTGTGGAGGGCCCAGAGGGAGAGGTTTAACCGGGCTTGCCAGGACGTAGATCGGATCTCAGGATCGGACGGAGGGGAAGGACGCATAGGCGCGGGAAATCAAGGGGTTGTCCAGAGTACCTGGGAAAAGTCACCTAGATAGTTTAGCAAGTGGGAGCGCCATAGAACTTGTGAGAAACTGAAGTTTTGAGTGTGCGTCCTATGCGTCTATCGATCGTTATTCCGACTTTAAATGAGGCGGCCAATATCACCCAAACCCTGACCCAGTTAAGAACCCAGAGTCCAGGGATCGACTGTTGGGTGGTGGATGGGGGCAGTGTGGATCAAACCGTGGCGTTGGCGATCGATGGGGGGGCGAAGGTATTACAGTGCGCTGGGGGACGGGGGGCGCAATTAAACCTAGGGGCTCGTCATGCAACGGGGGATACGCTGCTGTTTCTCCATGCCGATACCCAATTACCTCCCGATTTTGAGGCGGAGGTGGAAAGGGTGCTGAGTCAGCCGGGGGTGGTGGCTGGGGCTTTTCCCTTGAGCATTGCCTCGGCGGGTTGGGGGCTGAAACTGGTGATGTGGGGCACTCAACACCGATCGCGGTGGTTGCAATTGCCCTATGGGGATCAGGCCCTCTTTCTGAGGCGATCGACCTTTGAGGCAACGGCAGGGTTTCCCCTTTTGCCGATTATGGAGGATTTTGTTTGGGTGCGTACTGTGCAACGGTTGGGGCGTATTGGTTTGACAAACTCTCCGGTATTAACCTCCGATCGTCGTTGGAAACGTCTGGGACTAGCCCGGACAACGATCGTTAATCAACTGATGATTTTGGGCTATTTTATGGGGGTATCTCCCCAACGTTTGGCCCAGTGGTATCGTCGCTAATATCTATCGCCTCTATCGCCTAACCCATGAATTTGATTAGGATTTTAAGTTTTAAGTTAAGATTCATGGAGAAAGAGAGGCATTTGATTAAACCGCTAGGAATTTTTGAATCACATCTTGGCTGAGGGTTTCTGTAGAGCCAGATGCAACGATGCCCCCTTTTTGCATGGCATAGTACCAGTTAGCTTGGCGGACGAAGTGTAAATGTTGCTCCACTAACAAAACCGAAAGCCCGCGTTGAGCAATGATGGTTTTAATAGCTGCTTCAATTTCCAGAATAATGGAGGGTTGAATCCCTTCCGTGGGCTCATCTAAAATCAATAATTGCGGTTGTCCCATGAGGGCGCGGGCGATGGCCAATTGTTGCTGTTGACCTCCACTTAAGTCTCCTCCCCGACGGCTGAGCATGGTTTTGAGAACAGGAAATAATGAAAAAATTTCATCGGGAATTTCTCGTTTGCGGGGGGGACGATTCAAAATTTCTAGCCCTAACCATAAATTCTCTTCGACGGTTAAGCTAGGAATAATTTCTCGACCTTGGGGCACATAGCCAATTCCTAATTTGGCACGACGATCGGTGGTCAAGGGTAAGAGCGATCGGTTATTAAATTGAATGGAGCCACTGCGGGCGGGTACCAGTCCCATAATGGTTTTTAGGAGGGTGGTTTTCCCTACGCCATTACGTCCAATTAAACAGATCATTTGTTTGGGAAAAATATTTAAGTCCACATCTCTGAGAATGTGGCTCTCGCCATAAAAAGTATTGAGACCGGAAACGCTGAGAATTGGGAGTTGAGGTTCGCTAGTCATAAAATTTTTAGTTAGGTTCAAAGGGATTAAAAGCGTGGGAAATTACGGAAAGCCTTTGGATTATTGAGAATTACTTAGAAAAAAGTTGCTCCACATCCTGTTCAATGGCTCGGACAGTTTCCAAGGGGAGATCGAGTAATTCAATAAATCTTTGATAAACCACGGATTCCTGTTCGGTCACCCCATTAACTCGAAGCACTTCATAGCCCAATTTAAGAGCCATTTTACGATCGTCTTCTGTGGTGAGTTCCTGAACGCTTTGCTCTAGGGGAATATTCGTTTCTAAATAATTTTTCAGTTCTAGTTTCAATTCATGTTGTAAATCTTTATCCTGGGAAAATTGTAAGCTAAGACGATCGAGAATCAGGGCTTGTTCTTCTGGCTCAAAGTTCGCATCAGCCCAAGCCATGGAAGCCGCAATCCGAATTACATTTAACTGCTCTGCGCTTAAGGTGGGAGCTTCCCCTAGGTAAACTTCAATGACTTTAGGATCATTTTGTACTTGGGTCATGGTGCCTTCACAGAGGACAGTCCCTTCATGTAAAACTGTGACGGTGCGGGCAATTTGGCGCACAAATTCCATATCGTGTTCAATGACAATAATGGAATGACTTTCTGCTAAGGAGAGGAGTAATTCGCCGGTTTTTGCCGTTTCTTCATCCGTTAACCCCGCCACAGGTTCATCCACTAGCAACAGGTCAGGAGATTGGGCCACTAACATCCCAATTTCTAACCATTGTTTTTCCCCGTGGGATAGAAATTGTGCGGGAATATCGGCTTTCGCCACCAAGCCGATCGTTTCTAGTAGACCGCTGACAGTGCGCCGCTCTGCTTGGGGAACTTTACTAAACAGAGAATTCCACAAATTTTTGCGGGAATTACAGGATAATTCTAAATTTTGACGAGGGGTTAAATTGAGGTAGACTCGTGGGGTTTGAAATTTGCGCCCAACCCCCAGTTTAGCAATTTCATGCTCAGAATATCGGGCTAGGTTTTTACCTTTGAAGGTGGCTGTTCCGGTGGTGGGTTTGACCTTGCCCGTAATCACATCTAAAAATGTGGTTTTACCTGCTCCGTTGGGGCCGATGATCACCCGTAACTCACCGGGTTCCATACTAAATGTTAAATTCTTGAGGGCTTTGAAGCCATCGAAGCTAACCGTAACATCCTGAATGCTAAGAATGGGAACCATGGCTTTGAGTTTTGAGTTTTGAGTGATGAGTTTTGAGTGATGAGTTTCTGAATAGTCTTGCTGCTAATAGACTGGGAAACTATAAACTATAAACTATAGCGATGCTATTATTCCTCGATCGTTTCTCGCTCTCTTTGAATGTCTTCATCGAGTTCAATTTGGGGATAGGTGGCAAGGCGGGGCTGAATACCCATGAGCCGAAGAATTTGATTAAACCCATCCGATCGCACCCAGCCCACCACGCCATCGGGTAACACCGTAACCACAATGAGGAACAGTGCGCCTTGGAAAAAGAGCCAAATTTCCGGGAATTTTTCACTGAGTAAACTCCGCCCATAATTGACGGCAACTGCGCCTAAAATGGCACCAATAAGGGTCGCTCGTCCCCCCACTGCTACCCAGATAACCATCTCAATGGAAAAGGCAATGTCCATATATTGGGGCGAAACAATACCGGACTGAATGGTATAGAAGGCTCCAGCTATTCCGGCGATCGACCCGGAGAGGGCAAAGACAAAAACCTTAAAGGGGGTTGGGTTATAACCGGAAAAGCGCACCCGACTTTCATCATCCCGAATGGCAATTAATAAGTTTCCAAAACGTCCACTGGTAACCCATCGACACAGAGCATAGGTGAGGGCCAGAAAAATAACGGTGAGTGCATAAAAGATAAACTGAGTTTTGTTATCTCCCACGGATTGACCAAACAGAATTGAGGTGGAGGTTTTTAAGCCGTTGGTGCCATTAATCAGTTTTTGTTGACCATTAAAAAAGTTGAAGAATACAATCAGGGCGGCTTGGGTCAAAATTGAAAAGTAAACCCCTCGAATTCGATTCCGAAAGACTAGATACCCTAACAGAGCAGCCACAATTCCCGGTATCACAACGATCGCTATGACGGTGAAGGGAAAGTTATAAAAAGGTTGCCAAAACCAAGGCAGTTCGCTCACCCCGTATAAACTGAAAAATTCCGGTAATTGTCCTTCCGGCAATTGTAATTGTAAATACATGGCCAGGGCATAGCCCCCTAGGGCAAAGAAAATGCCATGACCCAGGCTTAATAGTCCGGTAAACCCCCAAATTAAATCAATTCCTAAGGCAACGATCGCTAGGGATAAAAATCGTCCGAGTAGGTTCAAGCGAAAATCAGACAGGAGGAGCGGAACGATTACTACAAGGACTAAAACAACGCCAAAACCGATCGCAATTTCTAATCCTTTCTGTTTTTTATTTAATGCTGGGGTAAGCATAGGGGTAAGGTGTAAAGTTCAGCGTAACTTCAATAATTTAATCAGAGTTTGATGGTTTAGGAACTAAGTCAAACCTAGGCATCCACTGTACGACCTTTCTGAGGAAAGAGTCCGGCGGGTTTCACCTGAAGAAAGGCAATAATCAGGGCAAAAACAAAGACTTTGGCCATACTGGTGGTGGCAAAAAAGGTGGTCAGATCAATTAAGGGTTTGAACAGATCCGATTGCAAATTGGTTAACATCAACGGAACCGTTCCTGAACCCACCAGATAGCTAATAGTGCCGATCGCTAGAGCGGCTACAATGCTACCCACCAGTTTACCAACGCCCCCCACTACTACCACCATAAAGGCATCCACAATATAATTTCCGCCTAAATTTGGGCCAACGGAACCTAACAGACTCACCGCACATCCTGCAATGCCCGCTAAACCGGATCCGAGGGCAAAGGTGAGGGAATCTACAGTTTTAGTGGGAATGCCTAAACAGGCGCTCATGTTACGATTTTGGGTCACTGCACGCACCCGCAATCCCCAGGCTGAACCATTTAAGAACCAATAAATTCCCGCTAAACAAACGATCGTTAAAATGATGATAAAGATCCGAGCGTAGGGAAATTGGAAACTGCCCACAGGGAGCTCCAACGCAAACCCACCCCGGAGCCAAGCGGGAGCCGTTACGTCAATATTGCGGGCACTAAACCAGGGTTTACCCAAGGTGCCTTGTTTGCCCAAAATGAGTCCTAGGGCTATACTAATACCAGCGGCAAGGGGTAACAAAATCGACAAACACCAGACCTTAATTTTTTCCCAGTCCGATCGTTTGGCAATCAGCCACCAAGCCCCAAAAAAGAGGACACTAAAAACCACTAAACCGACGCTCATAGAGGTGCTAACACTGCGGACAAATTGCCTTAGGATTAAGCTCACCCCCCAGGTAGCTAGCAGGGTTTCTAAAGGGCGACCATATAAATAGCGAATCACCCCTTTTTCCAGAATAAACCCTACGATCGCCGCCACAATAAAGGCCGCAATGAGGGCAAAGAAAATATAAAAATTAAAGAGAAATTCATTATTGAGGGCTTTAAAGCTATTTTGAACCACAAAAGTAGTGTAAGCCCCCAACATCATCAGTTCACCGTGGGCTAGATTAATAACCCCCATCAGTCCAAAAACGATCGCCAGACCGAGGGCCGCAATCAATAAAACAGCCCCAATACTGACACCATTAAAAATTCCGTCAATGAGTCCTTGGATCATAAGATTGATGGATATTAAATTACTGAATTACTTCGGTGCTTTTGTCCAACCCGCATCGATCGCTTCTTGTTCCGTACAGAACCAGCGTTCTCCTTTACTGATGTCAATGCTTGTGGATTCATAATCCTCCATTCCGGGTATGTGGTACCACTTCTTGCCCGTATTTACGGAAATATTGCCTTTGACATTGCAAGAGGGTGATAGCTCACCTGGAATACTAATTTCTGTGCCTGGAATGGTAGGAGAATTTGTACTCACTTCTTGATTATTGGACTCTCTAAACAAGCTGATCAGTAAAAATATAAAAACGATCGGCCCTAGAGTTATCCCTGCTAATAAATTTTTTTGACTCCTTTTTGATTTATTAAAAGACTGACCTGTGTGGATTGTTTTCTGGGGAGGAAGCTTTAAACCCTCAATTTGAGCCGTTCGAGCTTTGAATTTTCCATTTTGTTCCCGAAGCACCTCATAGAGAATCATATCTCCCTCCTGGGGGCGACGAATCCCTTTGGGTAATGCGCTAATGTGCAAAAACACCTCTTGGGGACTGTTATCTGGTTTGATAAACCCAAACCCACGATCGTCGTTCCAGCGTGTTAATTTTCCCCGTTGCATAGCAGTAGTTCCTTGTTGTACCTCAAACAGATACTCCAATTTTACTACCGTTGCTAACCCAGCAAAAAATAATAAAGATCTAGCCTGTAATCTTCCTCTGGATTGAGGGAGGAGGATTACAAGCCAAAAACGATCGTCTAAATTCTAAGCTCGAAAATTAAGGTCTTAAACTTAAACCTAAAATTCAAAACTCAAAACTCAAAACTCTAACTAAACCTTGTACTTGCCACCCTTCGCCGGATCAGACCAATCGCAGGCATAGCCCTTGGTATCAGGAACGTATTGGTTCCAGGGAATCGGATCCACGGGGCCAGGGGTCGAAAAGACAATATCAAAGAGTCCATCATCCCGCACCTGACCAATGCGAACCGTCTTAGAAATGTGGTGGTTCACACTCATTTTCACTGGCCCTTCAGGAGCAGCAAACTCTTGACCCAGAGCCGCCGCACGAACCGCTTCTAATTCAGTGGTTCCCGCTTTTTCTACCGCCTGTTTCCACAGGTAAACCATGATGTAAGCGGCTTCCATAGGATCATTGGTCACCCGATCGGCCCCGTATTTGGCTTTGAAGGCTTCCACCCAGGTTTTGTTTTCGGGGGTGTCTACGGTTTGGAAATAGTTCCACGCGGCATAATGACCGATCAGGAATTCCTTACCAATTTGACGTACTTCTTCTTCCGCAATACTGACGGACATGGAAGGATATTTATCGGGGGTTAAACCTGCACCTTGCAGTTGCTTAAAGAAGGCCACGTTACTATCACCATTTAAGCTGTTGAAAATTACCCCACCATCGGGCAGAGCAGCTTTGATTTTGGTAATAATCGGGGTTACTTCCGTATTTCCTAGGGGCAGATAATCTTCACCCACGGTTTCTCCACCTAAGGCTTTTAACTGCTCTTTAATAATGGTATTGGCAGTGCGGGGGAAAACGTAATCCGAACCGACGAGGAAGAACTTTTTACCTTTATTGTCCAGTAACCATTGCACCGCAGGCTCAATTTGTTGGTTGGGGGCAGCGCCCGTGTAGAAGATATTTTTAGAACACTCTTGGCCTTCGTATTGCACCGGATACCAGAGCATGTGATTCTTCGATTCAAACACAGGTAAAACCGCTTTGCGGCTGGCAGAAGTCCAGCATCCAAAAACCACCGCAACTTGATCTTGATCGATTAACTTAGTGGCTTTTTCTGCAAAGGTGGGCCAGTCAGAGGCTCCATCTTCCTTCACAATCTCAATTTTCTTGCCTAAAATGCCACCCTTGGCATTAATTTCCTCGATCGCTAATTCTTCTGCATCCACCACCGTGGTTTCACTAATAGCCATGGTGCCGCTGAGGGAGTGTAGCAACCCCACTTTAATGGTCTCTCCAGAGCTAGCAGCAGGGGTAGATTCTGTGGCAGGAGCAGATTCTGTAGGAGTCCCTGTTTCTGTGGGAGTCTCTCCACAAGCCTTGAGTAAGACACTGGCACCTAGCGTGGCACCACCGTAAATTAAAAACCGACGACGACCTAATTGACTCATAACTGGCGAATACTCCTCGCAAAACGGAAACTGAGCACTGGCAGGGTGAGAGACTAGCAAGCTGTGATGACTAACCCAATCCTCTTACACTGGATCCAAACAATAGGAGTTTTGTTCTTGTAAAAATGTATTCTGCGATACACTTTTTCTTGAGGATCTAATCTACAGCGCTAGAACACGATAGAGAAAACTGACGGACTTCTCTTCATTGATACTATTGATACTTGTTTCAGGCGACAGGATAAGTCGAGAAATGGTCTTCCCCTCAAACTGACTAACGCCCCTTGAATTTCTTCCGGCCCAGTGCTTGAGTAGAATGGTGGCATTTAGTAGCCGTTCTTGAAACATTGAAATTAAAACGGTATTGACAACTTTTCCGGGTTCAACACCGATGAAGTAAAACATGAATACCGATCGCTCAGAGGACAGAAACTCAAGCATTTTGTCAAGGTTATATGCTTTTGGATTAGAGTCAAGAATCATTATCTTAGTCTTGACA
>DALYGI010000050.1:0-15832 GCA_031971595.1 Prochlorotrichaceae cyanobacterium CTOTU29312 | reverse complement strand
ATCGAAATCGAAGATTAAATGATCAAGATCGAAGATTAAACGATCGAGATTAAACGATCGAAAACATTAGAATCGAAGACTTGACGCAGGTTAAAGAAAGGGGGTAACCGTATGGCCAATCTTGAGGATTTGTTATCTAGTATTAAAGCCGAGCAGACCACCTCGCCCCCTACAACCGAATCATCTCCAGCGGTTACCCCCAAGCCCTCCCCCCTAGGAGAAACGCGGTCTGTGGAGGATTTGTTAGGCCAACTGGACGGCCATCCCCCCGACAGCAATTTGCCACCCGGTTCTTCCCCTGGCGCTGCTGCCCTGAATGCTCTGTTAGCGGATTTACCCCCTAAAATCGGCTCCGCTCCCTCTTCGTCTCATCCACCCCTAACTCAATCATCCCCTCCTATTTCTTCCCTCGCTCAGCCCCTAGAGCAAGTGCTGGCCCCTTCCCTCGCCCAAACCCTGGCCACGCCGTCGCCCCGCCCCTTAGACTTAGGGAATCTCTCTTCTTCGGTGACACGCCCGGAGGTGAAACTCCCTGAAATAAGGCAGTCTGAACCCATTTCTCCTGCCCTGGGTGCTACGCCCTTACCCCTTTTGGAGGACTTAAAAGCGCAATATGCGGAGGAAGAACGGCAGCGGCAAGCGCAGGCGCGGGCGGAACAGGAACGCCTACGACAAGAGCAGGAAGCGGCTCTAGCGCGACAACGCCAGGAGCAGGAACGCCAAGCGAAGGAAAAACAAGCCCGGATCGAAAAAGCGGCCCAAGCTTGGTTAAAACAGCTTGACCCCCTGTGCGGTGAAGCGATCTGGTTTGATGAATTTGCCAGCCATTATCCTTCTCGCCTCGCAGCAGCGATCGACTATCTGAATTTGGATGACTAATCTACACCCAATTCTTGACAAATTTGTTGGATTTTTCCCAGGTTGAGGGGTTTGGTTTCATAGCCATTCATACCTGCATCAAAACAGGCTTGACGATCTTGGGGGAGTACATTGGCGGTTAGGGCAATAATCCAGGGTTGTTTTAAGGGCATTTTCCGAATCATTTTAGTGGCGGTTAAACCATCCATTTCAGGCATTTGCATATCCATTAATACTAAGTCGTATTCTTTAGATTCCACGGCTTCAATGGCTTCTTTGCCGTTGTTGACGGTATCAATTAAATAGCCTAATTTTTTGAAGCTAAACTGAACCACTTTGCGGTTAACAGGGTTATCATCCGCCAGCAGAATGGTCAGGGGATGGTGTTGGCTGAAGGTCTGATCCAACGACTTTAAGGGGTGATCGGGAGACTGGCCGTTTTGATCCTTTGCAATGATCAGGGGGCGAGGGCTTTCTAAAACGATCGTAAAGTAGAAGGTTGAGCCAGGAAGATGGGTTGTATCCAGGGTCGGGTGCCATCCTTCAGGATAGGTTCCCGCAATTCTGCCCAAACTTTCGACCCACAAATATCCCCCCATCAACTCCACTAAACGCTGACTAATGACGAGACCTAAGCCCGTTCCGCCGTATTTACGATTAATCGAGGTATCCCCCTGGCTAAAGGGACGAAAAAGCTTTTCTAGTTGTTCGGGCTGAATGCCAATGCCCGTATCCTGAATACTAAAGCGGAGTTCATAGCGATCGTAGGGGGGAGTTGTATCTAGGGTTTCCCGATAGTTTGCTCGCACAATAACCCAAATACTGCCGGTTTCGGTAAACTTAATCGCATTACCTACTAAATTTAATAAAATCTGACGGAAACGCGCAGAATCTCCTAAAAAAGTAGGAGGTAAATCCACGGGAATGGATGATTTTAAGGTGAGATTTTTAGCCTGAATGAATTGTTCAAATACACTGAAAATAGATTCTATCTCAGTCTGCACAGAGAAGGGAATTTTAGAAAAGTCTAGAATATCATTAACAATATCCATTAAGGTATGGCTACTATAGCTCAGGGTTTTGACTAAATCCTGTTGCTCTAGGGATAAGCTTGTGTTTTCTAGTAATTCAGCGATCGTAATTATACTGCTTAAGAAAGTACGAATTTCATGGCTCATATTGGCTACAAATTCAGTTTTAGCCAGGGTTAAAGCCTCCGCTCTATTTTTTGCGTTTTCAAGATGTTCTTGCACTTGTTTCTGTTGCGTAATATCCCGTGCCGCAGAATAAATTAAATTCCCTACCATCACCGATCGCTACTCTAGCCATCGATATTCACCTGTGGCACACCGATAACGATTGAGAAAACTAGAGAGTACTTTTTCCTGAATTAATTGCTCTAGGGAGACTAGGGTAATGGGTAGATTATCGGGATGTACATAGTCTAAAAATCGAGAGCCCTGAAATTCCACTAGGGGATAACCCAAGGTTTTTTCCCACTGTGGATTAACTCGCAGAAAATAGCCTTCCACATTAGTAATACACAGCAGGTCTAGGGCAACGGAAAAGAAGCGATCGAATTCTTCAGTGCGTTCAATTAACTCCAGTTCCACTAGCTTACGTTCGGTAATATCTAAACCTGTTCCCTTCAGCCCAATAATTTGACCCTGATCATCTCGCTTGACCTCACCTCGTCCTTCATGAAAACGAATTGAATCATCGGGCAATAAAGCGACCATCTTTTGTACCAAAGTTGACATAATCAAATTCAAATTGTTTAACCTGATGATAAAAATACTGCCCTAGTTTTTCAAAATCATTTAAATCGATCGTTCCCGACTCAAGGGCTTTCACATTCATTTGATTCACCTCTTGAGCCCGATTCAGATAGTCGTTAAGATGGGTCTCTACTTTGGCATTGAGAACGATCGCTAAACGATCGACTAATTGTTGAACGGACTTTTCACCACTGCGATAGGAAAAATACCCCACCAAACCTACAATACCAACCACTTGAAGGACGAACGGAATGATGATCCAGAGGTGAAGGGGAATCTTAAACCGAGAGTGAAACATGACAGACTTCTATGCCAGACTTCTACAGGAGGGGCAGGAGGCTTCCTATAGTTGCTTATACCGCATCTTGGGGGGAGGTGGGGAAAAGAGTCCTGACAGGACTAAAAGATTGGTAGCCCCAAAGCAGTTCCTAGGGTAAGATGAAGCCTGGTATTTTCCGGCGTTGGGCTGGACGTGCCTGTAGGCTTTGGGTTGTGCTGTTGCCAGAGCACGATCGCCCAACTGCGTGTCACCTATCAGCGTTGAGTTTACGTTTCTATGGGATGGAAATCTCTACCTCAATGGTTTGCCGTTTCGCTGCTGTTCAACGGTCTGTTGGGAATGTGGATTTACTTCGATCGTGCTTCTCTTGAGATAGTGCCAACCCTGTCTCAGTTTGCCTGGGATCCCAATCAATCCCTAGCGGCTTGGTCGCCCGCCCTGCCCGATCTTTCTACCACCACGTCTCCAGAAACCCAGATGACCGTAGGTCGTCGTCATTCCCTCAGTTACGAAGGCTGGGTTACCCTCCTCTCGCGGGAAGCAGCGGCCCTCGCCGCCAATCCGCCCCAAAAGTTATCGGTTTTAGCGGGAGATTCTATTAGCCTCTGGTTTCCAGCGGATTTACTCCCTCCGGATCAAAGTTGGTTAAACCAAGGTATTTCCGGGGAAACCACCCAAGGGCTCCAACGGCGTATTGATGCCTTTGATCAATTGCAGCCCCAAAATATTTTTGTGATGATTGGCATTAATGATCTATTACAGGGCACTTCCCCGGAAGATGTTTTGCGGGAATATGAGCGCCTCATTCGTAGCCTGAAACGCCATCATCCCCAGAGTGACATTATTCTACAATCGATTTTGCCCCATGGGGGGGAAGCCTCCACCTGGGAAGGCCGCGATCGTCTGTTGCGCTTACCCAATACCACCATCGAAAATCTGAATCTTGAGTTAAAAGCCCTAGCAGAAACGGAAGGGATTTATTATTTGGATCTGTGGCCCGTATTTATTGATGGTCAGGGAACCTTACGGTCTCATTTAACGACGGATGGCCTACACTTGAACGCCAATGGTTACATGGTTTGGAGTACGGCCCTGCAATTATTTACCGAGTGGAAGCAACAACAAGCGGAGTCAAATCCAAATCTGGCAAGCCAGCAACCCCCTTTCCGATCCCTGTGGCAAGAGCGTTTAGCCGATAACCTCAACCGAGATTTTCCCTAGCGATCGTTTTTCTAAACTCCTCTCCCGCCGATCCTCTCCTCTTGCATTACGGACAGAATTCAGTAGAATTTCCTAGGTTAGTTGTTCCTCTCGATCGCTCCGGTATTTACCCCAACGGGATAATATGCCCCCAGAGGTCTGCTTCCTCGTTCATGCCGTGTAATGCAGTGTAGGTTCTCCTATGTCTTTGTCGTACATCCATCCTTGGTACGGAATAAAACTGATTGGTTTAAGTACGGTTTTGGCATGGGGAATGCTGGTGCCGAGCCTGTTGGCGCAAACCTCCGAAACCCTGGACTCGCCGGTCCCCCCCCAAAGTGATTCCGTCGTGCTCGATCCCGTAGCCATGGATCCCGCAGCAGTCGATCCGGCAGTAGTCGATCCGGCAGTCATAGATCCCGCAGCAGTCGATCCCGTAGCCATGGATCCCGCAGTAGTCGATCCGGCAGTCATAGATCCCGCAGCAGTCGATCCCGTAGCTATGGATCCCGCAGCAGTCGATCCGGCAGCTATGGATCCCGCAGCAGTCGATCCAGCAGCCATGGATCCCGCACCGATCGATCCCGCCGCCGTACCCGGTGCTCCCAGTCCCCTCAGTACGCCCAATAATCCAACTCCTGGAACCATTCCTGCCTGCGCCCCTTCAGCAGAAGCGGAAACGCCCCTAGGTAATCGCTCCACCGCCCTCGATCTGGCCCCCAACCCCAATCCCCTCACCCTCCCCTCAAGCCCGGCAGAGGTGCAAATTACCCGGCAATGCTCCATCACCCTCGAAGATGCGATCGTGATTGCTAGGGAGAATAATAAAACTGTCCAAATTCAAGCCCTCCAGGTTACTCGTCAAGAGGCTGTGCTGCGCCAACAGCAGGCCCTGTTGTGGCCCACCCTCACCCTCAACAGTAATTTGCAAAATACGGGCACGGATACCAATCTGGGGACTTCGAGGGAGGAATTACTGCAAGGGAGTACGGGGGATAGCACCCAATACATCACCAGCTTAGATGGTGCGGTTCGGGTGGACTACAATATTTTGGACTTTACCCGCAACCCCAACATTCGGGCGGCGGAAAAGTTAGTGCGTCAAGCGGAACTGCAATTGGAGCAAACCCTAGAGGAATTAGATCGGGATGTGGCGATCGATTATTACAGTTTGCAACAGGCGGATGAACAGGTTCGGATTTTTGAACAATCGGTTAGGGCGGCGGAGCGAAGCTTACAGGATGCCCAAGCCCTAGAAAAAGCGGGGGTTGGCACTCGGTTTGCGGTTTTGCAATCGGAGGTGCAACTGAGCAATGAGCGGCAAAACCTGGTCAATGCCATATCGTCCCAGTTACAGGCCCGCCGTCAACTGGCCCAGCGGTTGAATCTAGCGCAAACGGCAGAAATTGTGGCCAGGGATGCCATTGCCCAAGCGGGAACCTGGGATCTCAGTTTAGAAGAAAGCATTATCCTGGCCTATCAAAATCGGCCAGAGTTAGAGCGGCGTTTGGTGGAGCGGGAAGCGAACGAATATCAGCGCAAAGCCCAATTGGGATCCATTAAGCCCAGTCTGAGTTTCTTTGGGCAATACACCTTGGATCAATCCTTTACCAATGTCAGCCGTGAGCAGTTTAACGGCGACAGCGAGACCAGCCAGGACAGCCTCACCAATCAGTATCAAGTGGGGGTTAACCTGCGCTGGCGCTTTTTTGATGGGGGAGCCGCCAAGGCCGCTGCCCGCCAAGAGGAAGTAGACATCCAGGTTTCTGAACTCCAGTTTGAAGACGATCGAAACCAGATCCGTCAGCAGGTCGAGGTGGCCTTTTACGAAGTGCAAGCTAACGCCAAAAATATTGACACGGCTACCCGTGGGGTGGAACAAGCTCAGGAAGCCCTACGTCTGGCGCGGTTACGCTTTCAAGCGGGGGTGGGGACTCAAATTGATGTGATTAACGCGGAGCGCGACCTAACCCAATCGGAAGGGAACCTGGCCAACGCGGTTTTGGGGTATAACCAAGCCCTAGCCCGGTTGAAGCAGGCGGTTAGTCAGTAGTGTTGAGTTTTGAGTGTTGAGTTTTGAGTTAGGGAATTGCAAGTCCACTGAACGTGGACTAAACGACCCAAACCCTGATGCTGTCAGACACTAACCCATTTCAATGGGTTTTCCTGATTAGCCCGCAATTCATTCGCGGGCGGGACTTCAAAATTCATCCCGATCTTTCCTCAAAACAAACCCTCACCTCATCCCGATCCTTCTCAAAACGAACTCCTACCCCCTGCACTCTAATGCGTTTGAATTTTTTGACCCAACCCCTTACCCTCTCTGTGAACCTGGCTGTGGGGCAGATCCTCTGTCGGTTGGCGATCGGGTTGGGGCTGTGGTGGGGTGGGGGCCTGGCTTTAGCCCAGGAGATTCCGGCTTCTGAGGCGATCGATCCGTTGACTCAGGAGGCTCTGGATCAGTTTAATGCGGGAAATTTAGATGCTTCTTTGGCGGGGTTACAGCAAGCCTTGGAGGAAGCTCAGACTGCGAAAAATTGGCAGCGGGTGGCGGAAACTTGGAACAATATCGGCCTGGTGCAGGAGCAAAAAGCGGATGCGGATGCGGCTTTGGCGGCCTACCAATCGGCCCTAGAGGCTTACCAAACCTTGGCGGGGAGCGGCGCAGCGGCGGATGTGCGGGCTAGCAAAATTGGGGAAGCGAAAACGTTAAATAATTTAGGGGCGGTCTATGTGAATTTAGACCAGCCGGAAGCGGCCCTAGGGTTTTTAGAACGATCGCTGGTGTTGCTGCGGGAGGTGGAACTGCCCTCGGAGGAAGCCGTAACCCTGCGGAATTTGGGGGGGCTCTATGCCCTGGTCGATCGGTTTGCGGATGCCATCCAAGCCACCCAGGATTCCCTGGCCATTGAAACCCAGTTAGGAAATACCAATGCCCAATTGGTCACCCAGGAACGTTTAGCGGCCCTCTATGCCCAGGTGGGAGCCGTGCCCGAAGCCCTGAGCACCTTAGAGGCAGCTTTTACCCTGGCCCAAACCCTCAGCAGCCCCGATGTGGCGGGGATTTTACAAAGTCAGATTGCAGAGGTGAAGGAACGATCGGGAGACTATGAAGGGGCGATCGCAGCCTATAGCGCCAGCCTCACGATCGTCGAAAAATCTACCCAGCCCAATGTCCAGGCCATTGTCATTGATTTACTGACCCGTCTGGGCAATCTGCACCGCACCTTAGGCCAAACCCAGCCCGCTATCGATCGTTACCAACAGGCCCTGGGTAAAATTGCCCCGGATCAAGAGCCCCTCCTCTGGGGAGAGCAGATGGTGGCCCTCGGAGAACTCTATTTAGAACAGGAAAACTGGGCCGCCGCCGAAGACACCTACCGCCAAGCCCTCGACCGCATTGCCCCCCTCAACATTCCCCTGGCTCAAGCCCAAATTTTAAGAGGATTAGGATCGGTTTACCAAGGCCAGGATAACCTGCCCCAAGCCCTCCAAACCTTAGAGGAAGCCCTAGCCCTAGAGCAGGGTCTGAACCCCCCAGATGCCCAGGGGAGGCAGATCCAGAAACAAGAAGAAGGGCTGACCTTAAAAGTTATGGGGGATGTGTATCGCCAGCAGAAAGCCTACGATCGGGCTCTGGCCCAGTATCAGGCGGCCTACCAAGCCCTACAAGTAGCTCAGGATGGCTTTGGCCAGGGGGAGGTTCTGCGGGATTTGGGAGTGACCCACCTGCTCCGCAATGCCCCCCAGGAGGCGGTGCAGCCCCTCCTTTCTGCGGTACAACTGTGGCAATTTCTGTCCTACCAAACCGGCAGCGTACTGGATCCCAGTTTAGAAGCGCACCAACTCCTCCAAGCCGCCCTAATTCGATCGCAACAACCAGAGCTAGCCCTCGCCAGTGCAGAGGATGAACGATCGTTTCCATTACGGGTGAGCCAGGTGTGGGAAGGAGAACTGCAAGCCAAACCAGCGGAGCCCCTGAGTTTAGAGCAAATTCGGCAAGTTGTAGCCACCCAGCAACAGCCCTTAATTTTCTATGACTTAGCCGCCGAACCCGGAGCCGAGGACGGTGAATCCCTCACTAAATTGCGGATTTGGGTCGTGCAACCCACGGGAGAAATTAGCCTACGGGACTTGGACTTAAGCAGCCTAAATTTGGGTACACCGGAAGACTTTCTAGCCCTGATCCAGGGAGATCAAAGCGATCCCACCGTTCTCGAAAAACTATCTGCCCTCCTGCTAACCCCCATTACCTTAGAACTCGCATCCCTAGAAGCTTCCAGCTTAGATTTAATTATTCCCCCCCTCCTGCTGTCCGTTCCCTTTGAAAACCTCTCCTTTGCAACCCCAGAGGGAACCTTACGCCGCCTAGGGGATCAATTTCAAATCACCCTTTCTCCCTCAATTTTGAGCTTAACCCTCAAAGAACCGGAAGTTCGTGAGTAGTTCATGAGTAATTTTGAGTTTTGAGTTTTGAGTGTTGAGTTGAATGGAAGTAGGTTCAGGTTCCCTGACCTAGCCCTGCTACAAAACGATCGTTCTACAGAAAACGATCGCCCCCCCAAGAAGATCCAAGAAGATCCAAGAGGGTTGGGAAACCCGTCCCCTAATTCAAAACTCAAAACTCAAAACTCAAAACTTCCCCTACCCCTTTGCATCAATACGCTGGGCTGGCCCACACTCAACCCGTGCCAGATCCGTGGGTTTGGTTCCCGTAAAACTGATTTGACAGGCCTTTTGAACTACATATTTGCCCTGGCTGGCACTAGGCCCCATCCACCGCGCCCCCAAAATGAGTTGGTATTCTGGCTCTGCAATGACAATTTCCAGTTGCCAAAACGCTTCATCCGTTTGACGGCGCTGATCTAAAGCAATAAGTTTCTCCATGACTTTAGCCCGAAATTGGTTGGGCGCTTCTGGCTGATTTTGGAGGTCAAATAACCACCGCTCCACCTCCGATCGGGTGTTGCCATTGGCCCGGAGAGTTACCTCCTCTGCCATCAGGGTGGTCACTTGAATCCCACGGGAAGAGGCCACATCCGGCTGGCCGATCGCTACCACAAACCCACTTTGTTTAAAACTTTCTTGACGCAATTCGGGATAAATTTCTAGCCAGTCTTGAATTTGAAAACTAAAGAGAATCCAACAGAGCACCAGAAAATTACTAAACAATAAAACTAACAGCCGAGGCCGCACGGCTACGGGGGGAATCTGAAACCCTAATTCTGGGCTAAAGGTACTGGGAAAGGCGGCAATTAAAGCAGAGGCTACGGGCCACAGGATAAAAGCCATGCGGGGCACTCCCGATCGCCAGTCCGATACAAATAAAAAGATACAAACCAGTAAGCCGGTGATCCACGGGCTGAGGGAAAGTCCCCATACCTGGACGGGATTTTCTGTGGTCATCCAGCCTACGCCAATAATTAAAAAAATCCACCCGGCTTTCACTAGCACAAACTGAATGGGCTGGGTGGTGATCAGGGCTAAAAGCCAAGCTAACAAACAAAGGGCAATGGCCGTTTGCCAGGAATACAATTTCTGGGGAGTAAAAAAAACCTGGAGGCGATCGAGAGCATCTTTCATCACAAGTCCTCAGCAGTCCTAACCCATTGTCCTGGCCTCCTGGCTATCATCCATCCGCTAGAGCGCTCCAGACCGCATGGATTTGGTAACCAATAGGAGAACCACGACGGCAGTATAGCTGTAAGCGTTAGCAATTAATAGGGTATTCATCCGAAACCGATCCGTCCACGAGGCTTTGTACCGTTGTTGGCGATCGTATTGAACCTGGGTGGTTTCATATTGCAACTTTGGCTTGGAGGCTAGGGCAAAGAGCAACAAGTTTAGAATTTGGGACTCTAAAATAAAGGTGAGAATGTATAACCCCAAGACTAGGGGAACCCCTAGGGCAAACAGTTGAGCGGCGGAGAGATGGGAGAGGTCGTCGAATAAAATATAGTTAATTAACTCTAGGCGCGTAGATTCCGGCAGAAAATTTTCGACCCCTAGGAATAAAAACCACCCCCCCACCGTGGACACCAAGTTGAGCAGCGTGGAAAATTGCACACTGCCGCGAGGCGTTAGCCCCAATTTGTTCTCGATTACCTGCGCTTCGATGGCAATGGTCACCAGCAACAACAACCCCTGCAAAACGATCGCTCTGAGGGGCAGCACCACGAGGGGGAGGTTGAATTGATTCAGAAAGTCAAACATGGCCAATTCATTTGTTATGAATTATGAATTATGAATTATGAAATGAATTATCACAGATCAGCCTGAGACGTGAGGAGAAATCCCTTGCGGGGATCGGGAGGAGTTCAGGTGCTCCGCATGGCTTGCTTTTTCTCCGCTTTTAAGTCCCGGTTGGCCGATCCCGCCAGATCCGCATCTAACAAGGTTTGTCCCGTGGCGGCCAGGTACACGTCATCTAAACTGGGACGGGATTGGGCCAGGCTAAAAAGGGGCAATCCTTTTTCTTGGAGGGCATTTTGCACCACGCTCAGGGCATTACTCTGGGGTTTCACTACTAAGTTCAGCGAATTTCCCTGCACTGTATTAATAATTACCTCTTCTACCACTGGCAGATTTTCTAAAAGGGCTTGGGCCTCTTGGGCTTCTGCTGCTGGGGTAAATTCCCGAATCCTGAGGGTAATTCGATCGCCCCCTACTTGATCTTTTAAGTCCGAAGGGGTTCCCAAGGCAATCACCCGCCCCTGATCAATAATGGCCACCCGATCGGCCAGGGCATCCACTTCTTCTAGGTAATGGCTGGTGAGCAGTACCGTAATTCCCTGTTGGCGCAGTTCCCGCAAAAATTGCCAGATGACGCTGCGGCTTTCGATGTCTAAGCCCACCGTAGGTTCATCTAACACTAAAACCTGGGGTTGATGGAGGAGCCCCGCCGCCAGATCAAACCGTTTCCGAATGCCGCCGGAATAGGTGCCGCTGAGTTTATCTGCCCAGGACTGAAGATCCAGTAACTCCAGCACCGCATTGATCCGCGTTTTCGCTTGGGATCCTGGCAAATGGTAGAGACTAGCCTGTAAGTTCAGTAATTCTCGCCCCGTTAACACCTTATCCAAAGCCACTTCCTGAGCCACATAGCCCAAACAGCGACGGGCCGATCGGGGGTTCTCCCACACGGGAACGCCAGCCACCTCTAACCGACCACGATCGGGCCGGGACAGGGTGCAGAGACAGCGGAGGGTGGTGGTTTTTCCTGCCCCGTTTGGCCCCAGAATGCCAAACAATTCTCCGGGCTCAACTTGAAAGGAAACATCCTGAACGGCGGTGACTGAGCCATACCGTTTTTGCAAGCGATCGATCAGTATTGCTGGAGCCATAGATCCCTGGAAAATATCTAAAACCAAATGTCCCATCTATTATTGCGGTAGCGCTTCCATTTGCACAGGGACAGCAGTTCTCATTATGCAGTCGGGAACCGGAAAATGGTAGAATAGCCTACGCAAGATACTAGATTGGCACCTAACTACAAACCAAGACTCAGGAGAGATCGCTGAAGATAGCTAGTAAAAAATAGCTAGTTTAAGATCCGTAATTTTACGCAACCTGTATGGGCTCATCGGCCACGGTAAGGTAAGGCTGTGGGTTATTTAAGCCCCAAGCCTGACCCTAATTCCTGGGAATTGGGTCTCTTAAGGCTTGCGTGAGGGGAATTTGTTGTACACTTAAAAAAGTTAGGATTGATACCAAAAAAACTATTTTTAAGGTATTTACCAATCGTCAAGACTTGTACTTTACTTGCTTTGCACCATTGTTTCAGACCTTTCCGAGTATGCACCAACTGAATAAAGCCGCCGTGATGATCATTGGTGGAGCGGAGGATAAAATTCACGGGCGAGAAATCCTGAGAACCTTTTTTGAACGGTCTGGCGGATCGCAAGCAAACATTGTTATCTTGCCCTGTGCCTCTAGAGAACCGGGGATCACGGGTGAGCGCTATGTCACCATTTTCAAGGACATGGGAGCCCCGGAGATTCAGGTTGCGGATATTCAACAGCGGGAGCAAAGCGAAGATCCCCTCTGGCACCGCATGATTGAAAACTGTACCGGGGTGTTCATGACCGGGGGCGATCAATTGCACCTCTGTAGCATTTTGGCGGATACCGCCCTGATGAATACGATCCGCACTCGCGCCCAACTGGGGCAAATTACCCTAGGGGGAACGAGTGCGGGGGCGGCGGTGATGGGGCATCACATGATCGCCGGAGGCGGCAGTGGTGAGTCCCCTAATCGATCGTTGGTGGATATGGCTACGGGGTTAGGCATTGTACCGGAACTGTTGGTGGATCAGCATTTTCATAACCGGAACCGCATGGCCCGGCTGATCAGCGCCATTTCCATGCACCCCGATCGTCTAGGGATGGGGGTCGATGAAGATACCTGTGCGCTGATTGAAACCACCGGGGTACTGCAAGCCTTGGGCCGGGGGGTGATTACTCTCATTGATCCCGCTGAAATGTCTTACACCAACGAAGCCCAAATAGAATCCGATGCCCCCATTAGCCTGCATGGGGTGCGGCTGTACCTACTCGCCCACGGCGATCGGTTTGACCTGCGGAAGCGGCAGATGTTGCCCTCGGTTTAGCAGCCCTCTGGCCCGCAGAAACTTCTGCCATAGAGGACTTCCGCCTCACAGATATAGGCAATGCCCGCATAATCCATGAAAAAGGTCTGGGCCACCTTATCGGCGATCGCCTCGGCCATCTCCCGGCTTTCCGTGAGGATTTCAAATTTAACGTTGGAATCGGTGTCGGAAGTGCTGGGTTTCCCCGTCGATCGCACGTTCCGGCTCCCCTTTCCCCCCGTTTCAACCGCCGTATAACCGGTTGCGCCACATTCATCAATGATCTTAACGATCTTTTTCATCAAAACCTTTTCTGTGACAATGACGAGCTTGTTGGCTTTCTTAGACATATTGGCACCTTCCTTAACAGTGTAGATTGTCGATGTAAAGACTAGAATTAGATTCCGCCGATCGCCTGGGCCAGACCGATAAAGAACGGAATACACAGACCGATCGCCACGGGGGTACCAATTGCAGTGGACGCACCGATATAGGCGGAGGGGTTGGCAGAGGGAATACCGGCCCGCAGGGTGGGGGGGCCAGAAATGTCTGAACTGGAGGAAGCGATCACCGCTAGGATCACCACTCCACCCATACTAAAGTTCATGGTAACGTGGGCAATCATACCCAGACCAAAGGCAATCAGCCCATGAATAAAGGGAGCCACCACACTATAGACAACGTACCACTGGGCCACCTTACGCAGTTCCCCTAGGCGTGACCAAGCTTCCATCCCCATCACCAGCATCAGGATCGACAGTAAACCCCGAAAAGCGGGATCAAAGAAGCCTTTATACACACTTTCGGGCTGGGCAAAAATCCCCAGAGCTAGCCCTAACAACATGGCGGATAGGGCTGGCCCCCGCAGGCTTTCCTCAATAATCGGCCAGATCTGAACGCGATTAGGACGCTGGGGAGCACCCTCTGCGGTGGGATCCAGGGCGGCAGCGCGTTGCTGCTTCTTATTCAGGTAAATATTAGCCACCACGATCGCCGTGACTAGGGCCGGAATATCCATAAACGGATAGAGCGCCCCCGCCCAAGCTTCGTATGCAATTTTTTGTTCTTCCAACACCGTCAGCCCGGCAGCCATGGTGGAACCACTCACCGCACCAAACAACCCCCCGGTGGCGATCGCATCCACGACTTTAACCTTGGGCAGATTGGCTAAGGAATAACGGGCAATGAAAACGATCGCAATGCCGGATATGACAGCAAAGAGTACGGGTAAGACCATTTCGGTCAAATTGGAATTACGAATGGCAATGCCACCGGTTAATCCGATTTTAGTGAGCAACATGAAGACAATGATCGTACAGATTGACTCTGGGATGACCAATTCACTACCGAGAGCAGCGAGGATCATCCCACCAATCAAAAAGCTAAGGGTTGGGGACTGTAATTGAAGAATGAAGTCCTTCACGAAAAAGGATATGAATTCCACTGATACCTCCTTGGGGATTCTCTGACAAAGGCTAGCGCGATCTAATAAGGTTGAAGAGTTCAAGAAAGTCGGAGTGAGGCACTTCACCCAGGCAGGGGATTCAGTCAACTCCCTAGCTGCCCGTGGGCGTGGAAATAGTGATCCCGCGCCAATTTCTATTGACTCTCACACCAGTTTTCTATGAAAGTGAAAATAATGCAAACATTTTTAAACCTCAATAGATAGGAATTTTTTAGATCAGAGTTCAGAAAATTCTTAGGATTGATTTATATCTATTGATAACCCAGTGATCTAGCAATTATCTAGGCAATTGAGCCATACAATCCAGCAATAAAGATTTCTTATATAGCAGTCCTGCATGAATTATCAAGATCGTTTATCCAGATCATAGAGAATACTCTAGGAATTCATAATTCATAATTCACAATTCATAATTCATAATTCCTCCCCGGCTTCCAAATCACAAAGTTATACATAACTCAGACACGAAGTTGGATCCGGTTCCCCCATACTCAAGACAGGTTGTAATCGCGCCCTCACGATCGCTGTCCCCCCTACGGAGTCATCTATGAAAACTGCTGTTCTGGAATCCCCCACCTTTTTGATCGGTGCTGAACGCTCTGGTACAACGCTGCTGCGTTTGATGCTCTCTCACCATCCCCAAATCGCTTGGTGCAATGAGTTTGAGTATGCGATCGATCGGGTGAGCCCGGAGGGAAAATTCCCAGAGCTATCGGACTACCTAGACTGGTTAAAGACCCATCGGATTTTTCAGGCAACGGGGTTTGAAGCTTCTACGGGCTTAAGTTATGGGGATTTGATCAAAAGTTTTTTGGTGCAAAAACAAGTGCGGGAACAGAAACCTGTGGTGGGGGCAACGGTACACCGTCATTTCGATCGTCTCTTGACCATTTGGCCCAATGCCCGTTTTATCCATCTGATTCGGGATCCCCGTGATGTGGCTCGTTCCTGTATCAGCATGGGCTGGGCGGGGAATGTGTGGACGGGTTCGGAGCGATGGGTAGAAGCGGAGGAGTGTTGGGATGCCCTGAAGCAGCGTCATCTCAACGATCGCCCTAACCTAAACGATCGCCCGAACGATCGCTATGTGGAAATCCGCTACGAGGACTTAATTGCGAACCCGGAAGCCGTGTTAACCAAGCTGGCTAATTTTTTAGGGGTGGAGTACGACCCGGCCATGTTGGAGTATCACAAAGATACAACCTATGAACAGCCGGACAGTCAATTTCTGAACCAATGGCGGCGGAAACTAAGCGATCGGGATATTCAACTGATTGAATCACGGGTGGGGGCTTTACTCACGGAACGGGGCTATGCCGCCAGTGGACTTCCTGCTATTCAACTCACGGATCGGGAAACCCAAGCCCTGAAATTACAGGACTGGTGGGCGCGGGCAAATTTCCGTTTAGAGCGGTATGGGGCTCCCCTCTTTGTCTTGAATTACGTGACCAGTCGGCTACCGGTTCCGGCTTGGCACAATACGGTACAACTCAAAATCAATGAAATTGACTCGAAATATATCAAGTAAGTGCCAAGATCCCCGGTTTCTTGTAGAACGAAGTCCAATCTCTTGATGCTATGTCTCCAGAAACCGGGGATCTGAGAATATCTCGTAAGTTTTTTTCAATTCTTCTGCTTCAATCACCCATCAATCAAATTATAAA